>JAJYNF010000024.1 GCA_021786455.1 Acidobacteriota bacterium | reverse complement strand
AGCAGCCCCGATGAGGAGGACCTCCTTCACTCGGTCTTTGAGGAACGGGCGCAGTGGCGCGTATGGAGCCCCCTTATCCTTGCCTCCCAAAATCAGGTGCACGCCTCGTTCAAACGTTGAAAGAGCCTTGGCTGAGGCGTCCACGCTAGTGGCCTTGGAGTCGTTATAAAACGCGACCCCGCCGATTTCTCGCGCGAATTCTAAACGATGCTCAACTCCTTGGAACTCGCGAGCGGCGCGACGCAGCGCCGCCAGGTCGGCTCCCAGCACACAGGCCACGGTGGCAGCCGCCAGCGCGTTTTCCAGGTTGAACTCGCCTCGTAATCGAATGTCGCGCGTTTCCATCAAAGCGCGCTCCATGTGCCTAACGCGATACCAGAGCTTTCCTTCAGCCACAAAGACACCATGGGCCAGCGCGCGTTGCCGGCTGAAAAATGTTGTCCGGCTTTTGACCGAATTCGCCAGCCGGGCGACGTTCGGGTCATCGGCATTGAGGATGGCGTGGTCTTCCGCCGTTTGGTTCTCGAAAATGCGCGCCTTGGCTTCGACGTAGGCCTCGAAAGTGGGATGGCGGTCGAGATGATTGGGCGTGAGGTTCAGAAGAACAGCCACGCGAGGACGGAAGGACCCGATGATCTCAAGCTGAAAACTGCTCAGCTCCGCCACAATGACGTCGGGAGGGGGAGACTGTTCCACCGCTTCAACCAGTGGAACCCCGATGTTCCCGCCTACGAAGGGTGAAAAACCGGAAGCTTTCAACATCTCGCCGACTAGAGCGGTGGTCGTCGTTTTGCCGTTCGTGCCGGTAATGCCGACGATCGGGCTGCGCAGAAACCAACTTGCCAGCTCGATTTCCGGGACAACCCGAATGCCCTTCCGCCGGGCCGAGGCCAGCGGGGGCAAGCCTGACGGGACTCCCGGACTCACGACAATCAGATCCTGACGGAGAAAAGTCGTCTCTCGGTGGCCGCCCAGCTCGAGCCCCGCCTTCTGCGCCATCAGCTCGCGAGACTCGTGCGCGAGCGAGTCGGGGTGGCGTTGGTCGGTGACCGTGACCACCGCGCCGCGCCGCGCCAGAAGACGGGCTGCGGCTCGCCCGCTGCGTCCCATGCCCACCACCAAAACGCGCTGGCCGTGAAGGTCGGTCAAGCTCGCCTCCGCCGCTCTCGGGCGCCGTTCGCCCGCAGATATCCGCGCAAAATCTCCGACACCATCTCCGACAATGACCGGCGCTTTTCACGTGCCACGCGCCGTGCGACGCGGAGAATCTTTCGGTCCAGGGTCAGGCTGACCCGGGTGGGATTGCGAAATGATTTAGGTCTGGCCATGGCCGATTACTGCGCATTTTATGCGCAAAAATCCACCCTGTCAAATCGCGCCCCTCTAACGCAGCTTGAGGGTCGTCAGGGCAAACAGCGCGGAAACGAGTGCTGCGATCCAAAAGCGCGTGATAATTTTAGACTCCTTCCAACCCAACAGCTCAAAATGGTGGTGCAAGGGCGCCATCTTGAAAATCCGTTTCCCACGAAGCTTGTATGAGCCGACCTGTAGGATGACGGAAAGCGCTTCAATCACAAAAATCCCGCCAATAAATGGCAGCAACAGCTCTTGCTTGATGATGACCGCCACGGCCGCAATGGCCCCGCCAAGAGAAAGCGAGCCCACGTCGCCCATAAATATTTCTGCGGGGTAGGCGTTGTACCACAGAAAACCCAGGCTCGACCCGACCATCGCCCCGCAAAAGATGGTGAGCTCCGCGGCATCGGGAAGGTGTTCAATTTCCAGGTAAGCCGAGAGTATGGCATGACCCGAAACATACGTCAGCACGGTCAGGGCCGATGCGGCAATCAGGACGCACCCAATCGCCAGCCCATCCAGCCCGTCGGTGAGGTTGACTGCATTCGACGACCCCACCAGAATCAGGACGAGAAAGGCTAAAAACGGCAAGAACGCCAGAGGATAGGCCCATCCAGGGTGGAGAAATCTCGAAATCAGGAAGGTGGGCCGAACTTGCTTGAAGAATGGAAAGACGAGCGTCGTATTGTAGATTCCGTCCGCCGTCATCCATACCAGGATCATTCCAAACACAAAGCTCACCAGAACTTGCAGCAAGAGTTTGCGGCGCGCCGTGAGTCCAAGGTTGCGTCGCCGGCGGAGCTTCCGATAATCGTCCCAAAACCCGATAGCGGCAAAGGCGAGCGTCACCCCCATGGCGAGCCAAACGAACGGATCCTTTAAGTCCGCCCATAGAATCGTGGGGATTACGATGCACAGGTTGATCAGCACGCCTCCCATCGTGGGCGTTCCGGCCTTCGCGTGATGACTTTCCGGGCCGTCCTCACGGATGTATTGGCCGATCTGGAAAGCTTTAAGCCTTTGAATGACGTAGGGGCCGAGAAATGTTGAAAGGAATAACGCCGTCAGGCTGGCGTAAGCCGTCCGAAAAGTCACGTAGCGGAAGAGATTGAAAATGTGGTACCGCACGTGAAACAGGACGTAGAGGTAGTAAAACATTCTGAGTTACTCATTCCTCTCTGTAGAGGCATGCTGGGGCGCGGGAGGAGCTTCCGGCCGCGAATTTCGCAGCGTGTCAATCACCGCCTCAAGCCTCACGTCGCGAGACCCCTTGACTAGCACGACGTCGCCCTCGCGCACTAGCGAGCGGCAAAACTCCGCGGCTTCTTGCGCGGTTTCGAAAAAGCGTAAATGCGAAGGGGCGAACCCTCGTTCGCGCGCTCCCTCCAGGAAAAAGCGCGCCTCGCCCTGCACCGCGACGATCCAATCCACGCCGCTCGCCAAGCATTTTTGCCCGATGGAACGATGCCACTCTGCCGATGCCGGCCCCAGCTCCAACATTTCCCCGGCAACCAAGATGCGACGCCTTGCTTGCTTCCACGCCGCCAATGTATCAAGCATTTTTTCCATGGCCCTGGGGTTGGAGTTGTAGCAGTCGTTCAGCACGGTAATTTCCCCCGGCAGTGTAAGAATTTCACTACGACCGGGCAAATTTTTGAATGAATGAAGCGCCGTGACCATTTGCTCCGCGGGAATCTCGAAAAGGCTACTTACGGCAATCGCGGCGGTTGCATTTTCAACATGATGCTCGCCAGGCAGATTTACATGGAACATAGCGTTAAGCGAGGGTCCCTTGACTCGAAACGTGGTTCCTTCACCTGCCGGCAAGATTTCCGAGGCGACAAAGTCCGCCCCCTCATGGCGGCCGAAGGTGACGGCTCGGCCTCGATATCCATCGGCAAACTTTTTGACCCGTGGATCGTCGTGATTCAGCACGGCAACGGTAGGGCCATAAGGGTTGGTTAAATTTTCAATCAATTCGCGCTTGGCTAGGGCAATGTCGTCCACGGATTTGAAATATTGAAGATGAACCGGGCCGACATTGGTGACGACGCCGACTTCCGGCTCCGCCACGCGGGCCAGGCGGGCAATTTCCCCTGCCGCCGACATTGCCAGTTCAACCACGGCGACGTCGTGGCGGTTTTCAAGCCCCAGAAGCGTCAATGGGAGCCCATAATCGTTGTTGAAGTTACCGGGCGATTTGAGAACTCTGTAGCGAGCCGCCAGCAACGTGGATACCATTTCTTTGGTGGTGGTTTTGCCCGTGCTGCCGGTAATGGCGACCACTTTTTTGCCCCACCGCCGGCGGGCTTCTCGGGCCAAAACGTGCAAGGCCAGGGTGGTGTCCCGCACGGGAATCAGCGCCCGAGCAACCGAGGGGGCAATGCGCTGCTCGAAAGATTGTTCCACCACCGCGGCCACGGCCCCACTTTGAAGCGCTGGCTTAACGAATTCGTGCCCATCCAGCCGCCGACCTCGAATGGCGAAGAAAATATCACCTGGCCGCACACGACGCGAGTCAATGGAATACCCCTGAACGATCGGTCCCGGCTCACCAAAGGATGCGCCGAGGATTCGCGCAATCTCGCCCACATGCCATCGCATACGACTTCCCAAATTCGTTCGGTATTCGGCCCCGCCATCAGCGCTTGCTATTCTGCCGGCCCTCCTTGCTCTGATTTAGCCTGGCCGGCGAGTCGTAGCCCAGCTCACAGAGCACTTTTCTCGCCACTTCCCGATCGTCAAAAGGAATGACTTGATCCTTGAGAATTTGATACGTTTCATGCCCTTTCCCCGCAATAAGGACCATGTCGCCCTCGCGAGCCTCGCCGAGAGCCTTTCGAATGGCCGCTTCGCGTTCCGCCTCCACGTGGTAAGGTGTTGCGGTCCTTTGTAATCCGACCAAGGCATCGTTCAGGATAACAAGTGGGTCTTCACCGCGGGGATTGTCCGAAGTAAGATAAACAAGGTCAGCGAGTGATCCCGCGGCTTCGCCCATGAGGGGGCGTTTGGAGCGATCTCGCTCGCCGCCACAACCAAAAACCACCAGCAGGCGGCCGGTGGTCAGATCCCTCGCCGTGCGTAGGACATTGCGCAGGGCGTCGTCCGTGTGCGCATAATCCACCACCACAAGAAACGGCTGTCCAACATCAATTCGTTCGAACCGCCCCGGCACCGCTAACAGCGATCCAACGCCGCTGGCAATTTTGTCGGTCGGAAGGCCCAAACCGATGGCGGTCGCCGTAGCGGCGAGAATGTTCATCAAATTCGGACGCCCCACGAGGGGCGAGGCAATTTCAACCCTCCCCCCCGGGGTTTCCAATATCGCCTTGACGCCACTCAGGCTGAAACTCGCCTCCCTTACCCTTACCTGCGCGCCTGCCCCGGTCCCGTAGGTCAATTGCCGCGATCCAGGAAGAGCCAACAAGCGTTGGCCCCATTTGTCGTCCGCATTGATCACCGCCAGATCCGGCGCCCCCGCTCCCAGTCCTTCAAACAAGCGATTCTTGGCGGCGAAATAATTCTCCATGTCTTTGTGGTAATCCAAATGGTCTTGGGTGAGGTTGGTGAAGACGGCTGCGGCAAACTGAAGACCCCACACTCGTTCCTGCGCCAGAGCGTGTGAGGAGATTTCCATCACTGCCGCCCCTGCCCCGGAATTGACTAACTCCGCGAAATATTGCATCAGATCAAGCGATTCCGGCGTCGTATTGAGAGCCTTAATGCTTCGCTTCCCAATTCGATATTCGATGGTTCCGAGCAAGCCCGCCGGCGTTCCTGCGGCGCTCAGAATGCGTTCCAGGAGAAATGCAGTGGTCGTTTTGCCGTTGGTCCCGGTGATGCCGATCAGGCGTAGGGAAGAATCCGGGTGACGGTAAAAAGAGCCTGCCGCCTCGGCCAGGGCGCGCCGAATGTGCGTCACTTGAATCCATCGAGCCGTTAAGTTGGCCGGAGGGGGAAGCTGGCTGACCACGGCAACGGCGCCCCGCTCGAGCGCCGCTGAGACAAAACTATGGCCGTCTGCCTTGGCTCCTGGGATGGCGAAAAAAAGGCTTCCTGGCTCGACGCGGCGGGAGTCATAGGCGAGCAAAGTGACTTCAGCGTCCCCGTCGGCGCCCCAGGTCAGCCCGTGGACTCTTGCCACGACCTCGCCCAATTTCATTCCTGTCTCGCATTATAGCACCGGGGTCTGGAACCCCGGCCTGGGCCTGCTTTTTCCCGCGCTCGTGGCGATTTAGCGGGCAAAAAGAACTTTTACCGCGCTCCCCCGCGCCACTCGTGACCCCGCAGGGGGATCCTGCTGAACGGCTAAACCCGTCCCGAACATTTCCAGGCTTAAACCCAGTTTTTGGCACTCTTCAATGGCCGTGCGTGCGGCGAGCGAGGTCAAATTGGGAACAGTGATCGTCGGGCCCTCGTTCATCAGCACCATGCCCGATCCTGCGGGTGTCGGTTTGTGATAGGCTACCGCTTCATAAGGCGGCGTGGCAGCCCCGGCGGTTTCAGGTTCGAGAGGAGAGTTTGCCGATGCGCCACTCCGTTGCTGGCGGCGCGGCACGGCGGCCAGGTGGGAATCAGCCTGAAGCCATCGGGTAGGATGGTCTTGCGGCACATTGAGGTAATTGAGAGTCTGCTCTGCGATGGTCCTGAAGGCCGGAGCTGCCACTTGCGCCCCGTAGATTGCGCCAACCGGTGTGTCAATAACCACCAGAATGGTTATTGCCGGTTTTTCTGCCGGCGCAAAACCAATAAACGAGCCTACGTACTGCCGATGAGAATATCTTCCAAAGGCGTTGATCTTCTGTGAGGTGCCGGTTTTCCCGGCTGCCGTGTAACCTTGCAATTGCGCGGGAACCCCTGTCCCGTGCTCGACCACCCCCGCCAACATCTGCCGCATCTCGGCGGCTGTCTTTTCACTCACGACCCTGCGGCCGTATGGCGGAGGGGCAGGTTCGTGATCCTTACCCAGGAAGGTCTCCCGCACGATTCGCGGCTGAATGAGAATGCCGCCGTTGGCGATGGTGGAAAAAGCGTCAGCCATTTGAAGGGGCGTCACACCGATGGCTTGACCCATGGACATTTCGCCAATGCCGATACCTGACCATAGGTTCGGAGGGCGCACCAGGCCCGGCGTTTCCCCCGGCAGACCGATGTGCGTCAAAGACCCAAACCCGAAAAGTCGAATGTAATGGTAGAACCGCTGCTCGCCCAGCCGCAGCCCCAGCTTGATTGCGCCTACATCGCTCGATTGCGCCAAAATGCCCCCTACCGTCAGGTCTCCGAATCGCTCGTGATCGTGAATAACATGCCCAGCCAGCACAATCTGCCCGTCCTGACAGTTGACGATTTCATTCGGCTGCGCCAGCCCTTCTTGAAGGGCGGACGATACGGTGACCAGTTTGAAGGTTGATCCGGGCTCGTAAACCCACTGCACGGCGCGATTGATTCGGTTCTGCGGCGGGCTAGCCTGGTAATTGTTGGGATTGAACCTGGGCGCGTTGGCCATCGCCAGGATTTCGCCCGTGTAGGGATTCTGGACGATCGCTGTGCCGCCAGCGGCGTGAAACTTCTTGACGGCAGCATCCAACGCCTGCTCGGCGAAATACTGGATATTCTCATCAATTGTCAGAACCACATTCCGGCCCGGTTTCCCCCTCCATTCGGTTGAGAGAAGGGATTGGTGCCGCGCGTCGTCCACCAGCAGGATTCGTCCTGGCTGGCCTCGAAGCTGAGCGTCCATCGAATATTCAATCCCGCCGAGTCCCCGGTCATCCATTCCCACGTAGCCGAGCACTTGAGCCGCCAGGTCACCCTTGGGGTAAAATCGTTTGCTCTCCTGCTCAAAGTAAATTCCGCGCAGGTGCAGCGATTTGACTCGCGCTGCTTGGTCAGCCGTAACCTTTCGCTCTACCCAACAAAAAGTTCGATAGGTTTTGAAGCTTTCGGTCAGGTCCGTGGCATCGAGCCCAAGGATGCTCGCTAAAAGTTTGGCGGCCAATCCGGGGTCCCCTAACTGGTCTGGGACTGCGTAGATTGAGCTCGCCGGCAAACTCATGGCCAAAGGATGCAGGTTCCGGTCGTAGATGGTCCCGCGCTGCGGCGTGATCTCGACGGTCCGCTCTTGTTCTTGCTCGGCGCGCTTCAGTAAGGGCAGGTATTGAATGACCTGAAGATCGTAGAGGCGGAGTGTGACGGCCAGCATCCAGGCCACCATTCCCCCGGCCAGCAGTAAGCTCCGCCGCGCGCTGACGGACTTAAAATCGCCGGTCGAGGATGCCCCGCTGGATCGCGCCATGGTTTATTCGCCGGGTATCTTGGAGTTAAGGTTGCCCGCAAGCTCCGAATCCTGGACTCCGCTGCCGGGATTGACAGCCCCCACCTGAATCACCTGCTGGGCCATGGCCGGTTCCAGCCCGAGTTCCTTTCGCGCTAACGCTTCAATTCGCATCGGGCTCGCCAGTTGAGCGTGCTCCACGCGCATTTGGTGGTTCCAGTTTTCGAGCGCTGCCGCCTCTGACCGGAGCCGCTGAATCTCATAGCTGTAGCGCACGCTCTGAAAATGTTGCCAAGCGTATAAAAAGCTGAAAATGAATACCAAAATGCCCAAGCCCAGAAGGCTGAAACACTCGCGGCGCTTCTGCGGGTCCACTTCTCGACGCAAGCGAGAGTTGTCAATTTTCTTCAGGTAGTAGATTTCCGGGTAGCTGGCTCGCCCCGTGATCGGCTGATAGTCAGGACGCCGGTGAGTTGGCGGAAAGGTTGCAGTCGTTGCCATGGTTGATCCAATCCTTGCGTTCAGAGAGAGTCGCGCCCCACCCCGGCTACCGCCCAAAGGCGGCGCCGCGGACGGCGAAGCCTCCTCAACGTTTAATTACCCTGCTTCTCCACTGCACGCAGCTTTGCGCTGCGGGCGCGAGGATTGCTCCGAACTTCTGCTTCGCTCGGCCGAATCACGTGCCGCGTGAGAATTGTGGCCTGTCCCTCTCGATCGAACTGCTGGAAAGCTCGCTTGACGACGCGGTCTTCGAGCGAGTGAAAGGTCAGAACCGCCAACCGCCCTCCTGGCGCCAAAACGCTCATAGCCTGCGGAAGAAAGGATTCCAGGCTCTCAAGCTCCTGGTTCACGGCCAGGCGAAGCGCCAAAAAGGTTCGTGTGGCAGGGTGATGGTGGTGGAGGCCCGCCCGGGAGGGGATCGCTCGCGTCACCACCTGCGCCAGTTCGGTGGTTGTTCGAATCGGGCGGGCCTTCATAATCGCTCGCGCAATCCGGCGCGAGTGGCGCTCTTCCCCCAACTTGAAAATCAGGTTGGCCAGGTCCTGTTCTGGCGTGCGGTTCACTATTTCTTCTGCCGTGGCGCCTTCCGCGCCCATCCGCATGTCGAGTGGACCCTCAAGGCTGAAGCTAAATCCTCTTGACGCTTCTTCTAATTGCAGAGAGCTGACGCCGAGATCGGCCAAAATCCCCGCGACGGGCCGCCGGCCGCTCGCTTCCCACAGCCTAGCGAGTTCCGCCATATTACCTTCGCCCACCGCAACCCTCTCGCCAAAAACGGCCAGCCGTTTACGAGCCTGCTCAATCGCCTGCGGGTCCCGGTCAACCGCCAAAAGTCTTCCCCGGCCCTTTGCCAAAATCTGGAGAATTGCCTCCGCGTGCCCTCCGCCTCCGAGCGTCGCGTCAAGGTAGTCGCCGTCCGGCTGAACCTTCAGATACTCCAAAACCTCCGCCACCATAACCGGGTGGTGTGTGATTTTTGATTCTGGGCCTTCCATCCTCGATCCGGTCCGCTCATTAACGAACCCCTCTGCTATGCCCGCCAAGAATCTAAATTCCGAGCTCACTCAACGCCTGCGCGTCTTCGTCCGTGAAAGGAGCCTGCTCTAAATGTTCACGGAACCTTTGCATATTCCAAACGTGCAAATGATCGAGAGAACCGATGACCGCGACTTCTCCCCGCATCGCCGCCGGCTCCCGCAACAACGCAGGGATGAGCAGCCGCCCTAAGGAATCCGCCCGAACAATCTGCCCCCAATAGTTCACCCGATCCAAAAATCTCTTTTTTGCCTTGTTCAAGGCGGGGAGAGCCGCTAGTTTTTCTTCGATGCCTCTCCAAACCGGAAAAGGGTAGATATAAACCGATTGCCCATCCACGCTAGTCACGTAAAAATCCTGGCCAAAGGTCTCGTC
>JAJYNF010000232.1 GCA_021786455.1 Acidobacteriota bacterium | reverse complement strand
CCGGATTCAACCGTACCACCCGAAATTTCATCTCGCTGCCGACCTTTGGAACCGCCTCCTCGTTCTTTCCTCGATGATCAAATTCCGAAGCGTGGCAAAGGCCTTCAATGCCTTCTTCGATTTCCACAAAAACTCCGAACGACGTCCTCCGCGTCACCTTTCCCTGGATCCAATCCCCGACGGCCACCCTCTTGAAGAAGCTCTCCCACGCATCCGGCTGGAGCTGCTTCAATCCCAGGGCGATCCGCCTTCTTTCCGTATCCAGTTCGAGGACGACAGCCTCAACCTCCTGGCCTTTGTGAAGAATTTCCGAAGGATGATTGAAGTTTTTTGTCCACGACAAGTTAGAAATATGGATCAAGCCGTCAACGCCCTCTTCAATCTCTACAAATGCGCCAAAGTCCGTAAAGTGGCGCACCCTCCCGCGAACCACGGAACCAACCGCCACTCGCTCCGCGAAGGCCGACCAAGGATCGGGTAAGGTCTGACGGAGGCTTAAGGAGATACGACGCTCTTCGCGATTGACCTCGAGGATCGCAACCTCCACGCAGTCGTCCTGATGGAGAATCTTCGAGGGATGCTGCGTCCGCTTGCTCCACGTCATTTCCGAGATATGGATCAAGCCTTCGACGCCGGGTTCCAGCTCCACAAAGGCACCAAAATCGGTCAAACTTACCACGTGCCCGCGAGCTCGGCTTCCTGGGGTGTAGCGTGAGGCAATGTCATCCCATGGATCGGGCAGGAGTTGCTTCGCGCTTAAGGAGATTCGGCCTTTTTCTCGGTCAAATTTCAGAACTTTAACCTGAATTTCCTGCCCGACCTGTAAGACTTCAGAAGGATGGTTTACCCGCCTCCAACTGAGGTCTGTAACATGAAGGAGGCCATCCACCCCGCCGACGTCCACAAAAGCGCCGTAATCAGTGATGTTCTTAACCTTGCCGGTTAGCACGACTCCTTCGGTCAAGTTTTCGATCAGCGCTACCTTGCGTTGCTGTAATTCTTGCTCGAGAATAACACGTCGGCTCACCACCACATTGCCGCGCTTGCGGTCGAGCTTGATTACCCGGCAGGCGATTTCCTGACCCACCAGATCGTCCATGTTCGGATGCGATCTCACGTCGGCCTGTGACGCCGGCAGGAAGGCCTTCATGCCCAAATTGACGACCAGTCCGCCCTTAATCCGCTCCAACACGTGGCCAAGGATCGGAGTTTCCTCATGGAACGAACGTTCGATTTCCTCCCAAACCTTTTCCTGGAGGGCCTTGCGATAGGAAACGGCAATGGTTCCACTTTCCTCATCGAATCGTTCAACCCACACGTCCACGGTGTCGCCAGGCTGAACCTTAATTTCCCCATCCAACGTCTGGAACTCGATGCGCGGGACAGCCGCCTCGCTTTTCAACCCCAAGTCCACAAACACGTCTGTGTCGGTCACGTTCAAGACCTGTCCGCGAACAATCTCGCCTTCGCTGAGCGGCGGAGTTGCGTTGAGGGACTCCATGAGGTTGGGGATTTCTGCCGGTTTGGTTGTTGGGTCAGACTCAAGCTCCGGCCGCGATTCCAGACTTGAGGGCTCGGGATTGAGTGAATGGTTTGAAAGATCGGCTAACGGAGCTACTTCCTTTTCTGAATTGCGCGGCTCATCCTGGGCCGTATTAGCTTCGGCCAGCGAGCCGGGCGATTGCAATATCGCGCCCAGCGAACTCCGCTTTGTGTCCATAGATATGCTCCGCCTCCCAAGGAGGGACCCGGCGCAAATCGCAAGTGAGAGGTTATTCTACCCTCCGAAGAAATCGGAAGTCAACGAAAGCCCAAAAGTGCCCAAAAGGAGAAGCGCGGCGCCCGCGGCATGGTGTTATGATGGGGGTCACGATAGCGGGATGGAAGAGCGCAGAGGGGCAAGACCGAGCCCGAAGCCTTAGCTCTCCTCGCCTACTTGTCTTGGTGAGGAGAGTCCAGCTTTTCCTGACCGTAGCTCTGGTCAGCGGCGTTTTGACGATGAGCCGCTGGACGCGTGTTGTTCCGGCTCTGTTCCTAATTTTTTTAACGGCTCGCTTTCGTCCTTGATCGGGTTGCGCCGGCGGGATAACGGCCCGATTCCGGGATGGCGTTTCAGCGGCCGGTGTGGGACTTCGCCGTTGGAAGTTCCGGTCGGGCGCGGTGCTGATATACTTAAAGGGAATGGGGAGGATGTGAGCATCGCGCCGAGAACTGTTCCATCCCCGTGGCGTGCTACTGAATATCCTCCCGTGGTGTCAGGGATGAAGATTTCCGCCCTAATCGTGGACGACGAGCAGCCGGCACGCGACGAGTTAGCATTTCTTCTGCGGGGCTTTCCGGATGTTGCCGTTGTGGGCCAGGGCAGGAATGGGATTGAAGCAGTCAATCTGATCCGTGAGTTAAGCCCGCAATTAGTATTTCTCGACGTCGAAATGCCCGGCCTGGATGGATTTGGAGTGATTAAGCGCCTCTTGGAAAGGAAGATAACACTCCCGTTTTTCGTCTTCTCCACGGCCTACGACCAGTATGCTGTGCGCGCATTTGAGGTCAACGCGCTCGATTATCTGCTGAAGCCCATCGGGAAAAGCCGTCTCGAGACGGCGTTGGACCGAGTCCGCCGTCTGATCGAAGAATCGCAGTCGGCATCCCAGAAGCTGGACCGCCTCGTGCAGATGATGGCCGAACGGCCGCCCTCTACCTCCGGCAAGATTGTGGTCAAAACGAACGGCCGTTTGGTGCTTGTGGATGCGTCGGATATTGTTTATGCCAGCATTCAGGATGGAATCATTAACATTGTCACGATCCAAATTGAAGGGCAGTCCAATTTCCGCACTTTGGAAGACCTTCAAGGAGCGCTCGATTCCAGAATTTTCTGGCGCATCCGCCGCTCACACCTCATTAACGTCAATCGCATTAAGGAAGTGATGCCCTGGTTTAAGAGCTCTTACCAGCTCAAAATGGGGGATCGGAAGCAGACGGAGATTCCGGTCAGCCGCAACCAGACGCGCAAATTGCGAGAACTGCTAAATCTCTAAGTGCTGCCTCGCCCACCCACGATGGCGTCGGATTCTGAGCAAGCAAGGCGCGCCGGATGCAATCGGTTGCCAGGAACAGCATCGGCTGGACTAGAAAAGAAAGAAACGACGTCTGTCCTTTGCGAACCTCGAGGACATCCAGCGTGCGACCTTTGATGCTGAGCGGAATCCATTCCCATCATTCGCCAATTCGGAGAGGTTACCAGGCCATGACCAAGCAGACAGGTTGGCTATTGCTTATCTTTTTTTTGGCGCCACCGTTTTCCCAGGCTCAGCAAAAGCTGATTTCGCTGGCAACCACGGTGCGCCGGGTGGTCGCGACAGACCCGGGGGTTTTAGCGCGCCAGGCAGAATCCGCGGCAGCCCAGACCGAGACTCGGCGCGCGGAAGCCAAACGCCTCCCAAGGCTCGACATTACAACCGGTACGGGTGTCGGCAAAAGCGTGGACGATCTGGCCAACGTCCTGCTGACCGGGCTTGTCCCTGTGGCGGTGACTAATCCCCACACCCGATCGCGGCTGGCCAGTCTATCCTTGAGCCGGCCCTATGTGGTGCCCGGAGCCAGCCTGGAGGATACCCTTTATGACGGAGGCCAAACCGCCGCGGCCATCGAATTGGCGCGGTTAACCGCCGACAAGTCCCGGGTCGGCAGTAAACAAGCGCGCGAAGATGTGGCTTACCAAGCGGCCCTTGACTATCTGCGGCTTGCCCGAGGGCAAATTCTGCAACGCGACCTTGAACAATACGCCCAGATCGCACAACTTGCCGCCAAGGCACTGGCAGCTCAAGCAAAAGTTGGGAAGATCGCCCCTACCGACGCACTCGTAGGCGCCTCTAAATACGAAGCCGTTGAGGCTGCGCTAAGCAATGATCGAGATGACCTGCGCTTGTGGAGTCAACTGCTTCGGCAGCTGGGGGGCTTCCCGCCGGATACGGCTTTCGACACCCGGCCCCTTGAAGCCTACCTCGCCGATTTTCCTCTTTCGCCGCTGCCGGAGCAGATGGAGGTTTCAAAAACCCGAGCGGTCCGTGATGCGGCGCTTGACGCCCGGATGGCCGCCGAGCAGCTTCGATCCGCACGCGCGGCGCGGCTTCCACAGGTGAGTTTTCTTGCCGAATACGGCTTTCAGTTTTCAAACCTCCTCTTCACCTTCCGGCCGGGGTATAACGTCGGCGTAGAAGTCACCTACCCGCTCTTTACCGGCAGGCGGCGATCGCGCCAAATCGCGCTGAGCCAGGAGCGTCTCATCGCTGCCCGGTTGCAGGCGAGAAAGACGCAAGAAGAGCAGGCTGCAACTGACGAGCAAATGGCGGAAGAAAATCGCAACGTCGGCCGGGACCTCGAGGCCGCCAAGACCAGCCTTGCCCAAGCGTCGGAAGTTTATCGCCTGGCCCGCTTAAAGTACGACCAAGGAATCGAATCCCCGGTTGATCTGCTCAAGGCGGCCGAGTTGTGGTTGAAGAGCCGCCAACAGTGTCTCGCCCTGGCACAATCAAGCTTACGGCTGCGCTGGGCCGTACTGCGATCTCAAGGACAACTTGTCACTACGCTCGAGCAGGGAGTGCTGCCGTAAAATGCAACTGTTCAACCGCCGCAATTTAATCCTTTTGCTGCTCCTCGTGGGAACGGTTCTAGGGTTGGTGTTGTGGAAAGAATTCGGCGCGGCCCCTCCATCGGTGATGGTTGCCCGGGCGGTCCGAGGCGATCTGGCACAGCACTTTCGGACCAACGGGATTGTGGAGCCTGCAAAATGGCGTGAAGTCCGAGCCAGCTATCCCGGACGAGTGATGGCCGTTTATGTTCACGAAGGGGACGTCGTTCACGCAGGGCAATCGCTGGCACGCCTCGACGACAGGGCCGCTCGGGCCGCGCTTATCCGGGGGCGGGCGGAGCTTTTAGACGCAGAGCAATCCGAGGCCTCGGCCAGCAGCGGCGCCGTGCTCGGACCCATCGAAGCTCAAGTGGAAGCTGCCCAAGCGGACCTTAAAGTCGCGGCTTCGGCTCGCCAGCGGAACCAATATCTGCTCCGGCAAAAGGCTATCGGTCGCCCCGAGTTCGATCGGGCCGAGGCCAATTACGAAAAAGCTTTGAGCAAGCTCCGCGCCTTAAAGGCGGAAGAGCAGCGACTGCGCACTCGCACGCTTCCCTTACGCCAGCAGGCGGCCCAAATCCGAATTGAACAAGCCCGCGGGGCATTGGCAGAAGCCAAGAACCAGCTTGAAGAAACCCGGGTGCCGGCTCCCATGACGGGGACTGTGTTGGTACGGCCACCTGATCCCGGAACTTTAGTGAATCCCGGGAGCCTGCTGGCCAAGGTCGGAGAAATCTCTCATCTGCGCGTTCGCGCTTTCATTGACCAGCCGGACTTTTCTTTTATCCGTGTCGGCTCACCGGTGCGAATTACCTCGATAGGATTCCCCGGCGTCGTTTGGAAGGGGCGCGTCGAGCGACTTTCCGCCCAACTGACCACCCTGGGCAAGCGGATCGTTGGAGAAGCACTCTGTTCGATTGATACCGGGGACGACCCTTTACCCGTCAATTCCAACGTGGACCTAACATTTACAGGCCGTGAGATGAAGGGTGTCCTACTCGTCCCAGTGGACGCGGTGTATCAAACCGACAACCACAACGTGGTGTATCTGCTACGGGGCGGGAAGCTAACAGAGCAGCGAATCAGAGTCGGGGCAAGCAATGCCGACTCGATTGTGGTGCTAAATGGTCTAAGACCGGGCGAACTAGTGCTCGATGACCTTTCCGTCCAGCCTAAGCCGGGTATGCGAATCCGACCTCGTCTGGGTCACTCACCGGCAGGTTCGTGATGTAAGATTACACAGGCGGTCCACCCCGCCGTGCTGCCGCCCTTCGTAGCGGCAATACCAACCCAAAATCAGCCTTCGCCTGACGACCCGCCGACGAGCGAAAAGGGCTATCTTTGCCGGGCGAAATAAGCACACAGGGCCTCAACAAGAGCGGGGATGGTGGACTCCTTGGCTTCGATCTCAACTTTAAATCCTAACTGGCGAATCGTTCGGGAGGTAACTGGGCCGATGGAAGCCAGATGGGTCCGGGGCAATAGCTTTTGCTTCACCGGAGGGGTCAGAAGTTGGAAGAAATTTACCGCTGTGGACGAGCTCGTGAAAGTGATGGCGTCCGGTACGGGATCGAGCCAGCGGGCCAGGTAGCGGATAGGCAAACGCGGCCGCACGGTCTGGTAGGCTTCAACCACCTCAACCCGAGCGTTCTGCTTCCGGAGCGCCCGCGGCAAAAAGTCGCGCGCGACTCTGGCGCGCGGAATGAGAAATGCTTTTCCATTAACCTCGTAGCCCCTGAGCGAGTCCATCAATCCTTCGGCCCGGTAGGCTGCGGGAATGAAGTCGGCTCGGAGCCCGACGCAGGCCAACTCCGCTGCGGTAGCTGGCCCGATAGCGCCGATTTTCAACCCTTTGAGGTCCCGCGCGTCCCCCCCCTGCGCTTTCAAGCGTTCAAAAAAATATCGTACCCCGTTGGCTGACGTGAAAATAAGATAATCGAACGTATGCAAACGCTCAATCGCGTGGTCGAGCGGCTTCCACGAACCGGGAGGGCGAATTTCAATGCAAGGAATCTCGATCACTTCCGCCCCCAACGCCTCCAGCCGCTCAGTTAAAGCCTCCGACTGCTCCCGGGCGCGGGTGATCACAATTCGCCGTCCAAACAGGGGCATTCGCTCAAACCACTGAAGCTCGTGGCGCAACCGCACGACGTCGCCAATAACGGTCACAGCAGGCGGCTCGACATCGCGCGCTCGGTCGGCAATATCCGCGAGCGTCCCTTCGACGACTTCTTGTGACGCGCGTGTCCCCCAGCGAATTACCGCTGCCGGCGTCCGCTCGGGGTGACCGTGCCGCAGGAGGGTTTGCGCAATTAGCGGAAGGTTCTTGACTCCCATGAATAGCACCAGTGTTCCGGCGCCGGTCGGGAATCTTGCCCAGTCGTTCGACCGATGGAGTTTTCGTGGGTCCTCGTGCCCCGTAATAAACATGACGCTCGAAGCGATTTCTCGATGGGTCACCGGGATGCCCGCATAGGCTGGCACGGCATACCCCGAGGAAACCCCCGGAATCACTTCAAAAGCAACTCCTGCTCGGGCCAGAGCCATCGCTTCTTCTCCCCCGCGTCCGAACACAAAGGGATCTCCTCCCTTGAGCCGCACCACCGTGCGGCCGGCTTGTGCCTTGCGGATGAGCATCCGATTGATTTCACGCTGTTCGATTGTGGCGCGGCCCGCGCGCTTGCCGACCAGGATGCGCTCGCAATCGGCTGGAGCGAAGCGAAGAATCGCCTCATTGGCGAGAAAATCGAAAATCACCGAATCGGCCTGTTCGAGCGCGGCCTTGCCCTTAAGCGTCATAAGGCCGGGGTCGCCCGGTCCTGCTCCTACCAGGAACACCTTCCCTTGGCCGCGTCGCGCCACTGAAGGGCCGTGGTCGCACAATTTTTTGCCTCTCAAAGGGCTCCGTTTCGCTGTTTGAGGAACCCATGCGCCCCCGTGGGCTAGCGTCACAAAAATGCGCGCGCGCCCTGGCGCGTCAATTCCTCTGCCACCTGTTGCCCTAGAGCTTCCGGCCCAGTGGGGGATCCGCTGGCCGCTGCGCGAAGCACGCGAGATCCGTCCGCGGCGGCGATCACGGCGTGTAAGTGCAGAACGCCATTCTCCACAACGCCGTGAGCCGCCAGGGGCAACTGGCAACCACCGCCGAGGGCCGCCAGCACAGCGCGCTCAGCGCGCACGGCCTGGCGCGAAGGAGCCGAATCCAGCGCGGCCACGGTGGTTTGCGTTTCTCGATCGCTCGAGCGAACCTCAATCGCCAAAGCGCCCTGGCCGACCGCCGGGCAGATTTCGGCTTCAAGAAAATATTGCGTCGCGCGCCCCCCATAGCCGAGGCGATTCAAGCCTGCCGCCGCCAATACCAATGCGTCGCAATCACCGCGCTCGAGTTTTGTCAACCGCGTATCCACATTGCCTCGCAGAGCCACGAACTCAAGGTCCGGCCTTAACGCCCGCAATTGCGACTGGCGTCGCAAGCTGCCGGTTCCGATTCGGGCCCGACGCGGAAGTTGGTAGAGGCTCAGCGCGTCTTTCGATACTAGCGCGTCACGCGGGTCTTCGCGCTCCGGCACGGCGGCGAGCGTCAAACCCGACGCCAGCTCGCTCGGCAGATCCTTCAAACTGTGAACCGCCGCATGAATCCGCCCATCCAGCAGCGCCTCTTCGATTTCTTTAATAAATAAGCCTTTGGTGCCCGAAGAAGTGAGCGGCACGTTTTCCAGGCGGTCGCCGCGGGTCCTGATGATTTCGATTTCGACGGCGTGCCCCGCCGCTCGAAGACGGTCGGCTACCCACCGCGCTTGCCAAAGCGCCAGGCGGCTACCGCGAGAGCCGAGTTGAAGGTCCATTCAATTCTGGGTCCCGAACGTCTCAGTCTGTGAGGCGAAAAATTCTGCGAACCGCGTCCACGAGCGAGCTCTGTTCCGGATGCCCCACGCCATTTTTGAGTTCCGTGATGGGGCCATGAAGAATCTTGTTCAGAATTCCCCGCGATAGGGCTTCGACCGTTTGGCGTTGTTCGAGGGAAAGGCCCGTCAGTCGGCTCTCATAGCGGTCGAACTCATTCTCCCGAATCTCCTCCAGGCGGCGCTCGAGCGCCACAATGGTTGGAACCACCTCGCGAGACGCCAGCCGCCGCAGGGTTTTCTGGACTTCCTGACGAACGATTTCTTCCGCCCAAACCGCCTCGCGTTCGCGCTGTTTTTTGTTGGCCTCGACTACCTGACCCAGGTCATCAATATCATAAACGAACGCGTTTTCTACCTGATTAACCGTGGGCTCAACGTTCCTCGGCACGGCCATATCCACAAAAAACATGCGCCGATTTTTACGGGTGGCGAGCCAACGCCGAACATCGTCACGCCGAATCACATAATGTGGCGCGGCCGTAGAAACGATGACGATATCCGCCTTGGGTGCCTGCGCGTAAAATTCCTCGAACCGCACGGCGGTTCCCTTAAAAACCGTCGCCAACTCTACAGCCCGCTCGTAAGTGCGGTTGCTGACAAAGATCGCGTTTGCCCCGCTGCGCAGCAGATGCTTGGCGGCAATCTCGCTCATTTTGCCGGCGCCGAGAATAAAGATTGTCTTGCCCTCAAGATCGCCAAATATCTTCCGTGCCAGCTCAACCGCGGCGTAAGAAACCGACACTGCGGCGGCGCCAATGGAAGTTTCGCGACGTACCCGCTTGGCCACGGCCATGGCCTGTAACACGATTTCATTCAGCGGACCGTTGAGCGCGCCGACCGACCGCGCCACCCCATAAGCTTGCTTGAGCTGACCGAGGATTTGCGGCTCACCCAAAATCATCGAATCCAGGCTGGAGGCCACGCGGAACAGATGTCGGATCGCCTCTTCTTGCTGCCGCCGGTAAAAATGCCGTTCGTACAACGTCAAATCGCACCGATGGTGCTCCGCCAAGAACTGGAGAATGATAGCTTCCGCTTCCACGTGGTCAGGCGCGCGAGTCAC
>JAJYNF010000263.1 GCA_021786455.1 Acidobacteriota bacterium | reverse complement strand
TATTGCGAAGGAGGGAAGTCAAAATGCCTATCTTTGAATATCGGTGCAAGAGCTGCGGCGCCGAGTTTGAGCGGATCGAAGTTTCGGGCGAGGGGCCGGGCCGATGCAAGCAATGCGCTAGCCCGCGCGTGGAGCGAGTGTTGTCGGTCTTTGCGGTGGCGGGACGCGCGTCCAAAAGTAGATTCAATGAGCCCGGGCCTTGTCCCTGTGGCGCGCCGCGGCGAGGGATGTGCGGGGAGTAATCGCCGCGCCCTTCAGGCCACGGCACAACCGGCGGCTGCCGCCCCAATGAAATGATTATCCCGCGATTTCACGAGGGCTGGAGCCTTACGCGTTGAAGGCAGCCGGTGAGCGTTGGCGCAGCGGGTGTTCGGAGCCAGGCGGAGCGCAAGCGCATGAGCCCATCACCGAAGGTGCGGCGGGTATGCGGACAGGAGGAGTATCGCGAGTGCGAGCAGCTTCAAAGAATCGTGTGGGGTAGCATCAGCGTTTCAAGCGAACTGATGTCGGTCACGCAGAAATATGGCGGTGTCGTGCTAGGAGTTTGGCAGGGAAAAGAGCTGGCCGGGTTCCTTTATGCATTCCTCGGCCAGCATGGCCGGAAACTGATCCACTGGTCGCACATGATGGCGGTTCACCCGACTTATCGAGATCAGGGATTGGGCTTGCGGATGAAGTTGGCCCACCGCCGATTGGCGCTCGAGCGAGGCGTTCGATCCATCGGCTGGACCTTCGACCCGCTTCAGAGCCGGAATGCCGCGCTGAACATCCATCGCCTGGGGGCCCAAGTTGACAATTATGCGGAAGATTGTTACGGGCATTTTCCCAGCATCATCGAGAAAGGGTTGCCGAGCGACCGCTTTATCGTCCACTGGGCAATCGCTTCACGCCAGGTTGAGAAACGCCTAAAGCACGGCCCGCCCTCAGAACAGAAACCGCGGGCAGCTTGCATCAATGAGACCTTAGTCAATTCGCGGGGCCGGCTTGAGAACCGGCGGATTCACTATGGGTTGCGGGATTCCATCTTGCTTTTGGAGATTCCCTCTCACACCGAGCTGATGCGCGAGCAGGACCTCGCGCTGGCGCGGCGATGGCGACTGGAAACGCGGCGAATGTTTCAGCGGTATTTCGTCGCCGGGTATCGAGTGAAGGACTTCATGCCTCCTGGAAGCATCAGCCCTGACCGCTGCTTTTACCTGCTTGCCAAGGGCGGGCGGCTTGACCGTCGTCGGAAAATTGAGTAGCGTGGGGCGTTCACGGCGGACGTGAAAGCAGTTCAAGGATTCGCCGGTTGAGGGTTTCCGCGCGGTGGCCGGTGAGATCCAAGCTCCGGTGATGGCTGCGGCAAAGGGCGGGGAAGGCGAGGTTGAATGCGGGTTGGTTTGTTCATCACATGTCTCGGCGACCAGTTTTTCCCCCAGGTGGGCGAGCAAACGGCGAAGCTTTTGCGCCGCGTCGGCGCCACGGTAAGCTTCAACTCCGCTCAGACCTGCTGCGGCCAGCCGGCTTTTAACACCGGCTATGGCGAAGAGGCGCGCGCAGTGGCGGCGCGCAATCTGGAGTTGTTCGACGACGTGGATTACGTGGTTGCGCCCTCGGGCTCCTGCACTTCCATGGTTCGAGTTTTTTATCAGGAATTGTTTGCCGACGATCCCCCGCGTTTGGCTAAGGCCGAGCAACTGGGCAAGAAGTTTTACGAGCTGTCGGAGTTTCTGGTCAACGTGGCGCACGTGGAAGACGTGGGCGCGAGTTTCCCTCACCGCGTCACCTACCACGACGCCTGCCACCTGCTGCGCGAGTTGGGCGTGGAAGACGAGCCGCGGCGGCTGCTGCGCGCCGTGCGCGGCATCGAACTGGTAGAGATGCAGGACTTCAAGCTGTGCTGCGGCTTCGGGGGGACGTTTTCGGTAAAATTTCCGGAAGTCTCCGTGGCGATGGCCGCCGACAAGGCGCGCGCCGCGCTCGAAGCGGGCGCGGAATACCTGGTGGCGAACGATTCCGGCTGCCTGATGCATCTTGCCGGAACCATTCACCGCGAGCGGCTGCCGCTCAAGACCCTCCACCTGGCGGAACTGCTGACTCAACAGGAATGAATCCAAAGTGTCCTTTGGAGGTGCTGCGGCTTCGAGCCCCCTCAATGGGCGCTTGCCGCAACATCCTTCCGAAGGGATTGCCGCACCGCTATCCGCGAGGCCGGGGCATAGCTCGGCTCGACTTCGCGTTGCAAGCTCTTTCGCGCTCTGTCACCATAAGGGCGTTAACATGCGCTGGCAATTAGCACCCGTGGATTCTGGGAAGGTCGGCCGCTTGGCCGAGAGCGCCGGGGTTTCTCCGCTAACTGCTCGGCTGCTGACGCTCAGAGGCATCGAGTCGGCCGAAGAGGCGGACGGTTTCCTCCATCCGCGCTTGAGCCATCTGCACAATCCCTACCGAATGGCGGACATGCCCGCGGCGGTGGAACGCTTGCGGCGCGCCATTGCCCGGAAGGAAAAAATCCTAATCTACGGCGACTACGACGTGGATGGAACGATGGCCGTGGTGGTGCTCCTGACGGCTCTGGACGCGCTCGGAGCGAACGTCGAGGCTTACGTTCCGCATCGTCTGGCGGACGGTTACGGGATGCGCGTGTCCCAAATCGAGCGAGCCGGGGCAGAAGGATTCCGCGTGGTGCTGAGCGTGGATACAGGGATTCGGGAACATGCAGAGATTAGCCGCGCGCGCGAACTCGGCATAGACTGCATCGTGACCGACCATCATCTGCCGGAGAGAACGCTCCCGCTCGCTTGCGCCATTCTGAACCCGCGCCGGAACGATTGCGCCTACCCGGAGAAGAATCTTTCTGGGGTGGGCGTCGCCTTCAAGCTGGCTCAGGCGATGCTAGGCGAACGCCTCAGCGAGCGGCAGGTTGAATCTTACCTGAAGGTGGTAGCCATCGGCACGGTAGCGGATGTGGTGCCGCTTACCGGCGAGAACCGTGTCATCGCCAGCTTTGGACTCCACGGCCTGGCGCAACCCAGCCAAGCCGGCCTCGAAGCCTTGTTGAACGTGGCGGGCCTGCTCGGGCGTTCGGTCAGCGCCGGGGACGTGGCTTTCCGCATCGCTCCGCGCCTCAACGCGGCCGGGCGAATGGAGGATGCGCGCGAGGTCATCAACCTGTTCCGCGCGGAAAACGCCGAAGAGGCTCGCCGCATTGCGGAACGGCTGGATGAACTGAACCATGAACGGCAAAGGGTGGAGGACCTGATCTTGCGGGACATTATTGCGCAAATGGAACGAGATCGAGAAAAGGCCCAGCGATATTCGCTGGTGTTCGGCGGGCCCGGATGGCACCGCGGGGTCATCGGGATCGTCGCGCAACGAGTGGTCGAGCGTTATTATCGCCCGACGCTGGTGGTCGGCATCGAAGACGGCAGTGCGCAAGGATCGGGGCGGTCAGTGGCGAATTTCCATCTGCTCGAAGCTTTGACGGAGTGCCGCGACCTTTTCGAGCGGTTTGGCGGCCACGCTCAGGCAGCCGGCTTCACCATGCCGGCGGCGCGCTTGAAAGAGCTCGAGGAGCGGTTTGAGCATTGCGCGCGCTCGCGGCTGAGGTCCGCCGATTTGGAGCCTCTGTTGAAGCTGGACGCAGAACTGGATATGGCCGAGATTGACTGGGACCTCTACCAGGAACTGAAGCAGTTGGAACCCTTCGGCGCGGGCAATCCTACGCCTGTCTTCCTGATGCGTGACCTAAGAGTGGTATTGCCGCCGCGGATTGTGGGGGAAAAGCATCTAAAAATAAGGGTTGCGCGCAACGGCCGGTGCCTGGACGCAATCGGATGGGGCAAAGCGGACCGGGCCAGAGAGGCGCCGGAGGGCCAAGCGATAGACGTCGCTTTCACCTTGGGCGAAAACACGTATCAGGGGGCAGCCTCAATGCAAATGGTGCTGCGAGATTTTCGGCCCGCGCGAGACAGAGGAGAACCTACAACGGCTCAGCGTTAAGGGTTTCAGAACTGAACAGGGGGCAAGGCTCCTCTGGGCGCCGGTCAAACGACGATTAGCGAAGGCTCAGACCAGGCAGTCCATGGCGGTGATGGGACGTCAAGCCGAGCGGCGAAAGCGGTGGGCGATGTATTTGGTTGCCGCGGCCGCTCTCCTCGCCGTGGGCATCGTCATTGAGACTTACCGAAAGCGAACCGCCGCTGGTCCTAAAGTCGCGCCGAAGGTTTCAATTCTGCCCAAAGGCGTACACCAGGAACTATCCGAGTTCACTTACACACGCTCGGAGGGGGGACGAAGGGTTTTCACCATTCATGCTCGCCGAACCCTCTCCCTCGAAAAAGGCCGGAAGGCCGTTCTCCAGGATGTCCGAGTGGAGTTTTTTGGCCGCTCGGGAAATGGGCGCGACTTGCTGCGAACCCGGCAGGCCGAGTACGACGCCGCTTCTGGGGATTTTACGTCCAGCGCCCGTGTCGAGCTCGAGTTGAACACGCCTGCCCGAAGCCTTTCCCTCCCAACCGCTCACGCCGGTGCTCAGCAGTTAAATTCCGCTTTCCTGGGAAAGGGACCCATCAAGCTTGAAACGTCAAAGATTGCTTACGACGATCGGGGATCGTTGCTCGTGACGCAGGCGCCGGTTCGCTTCACAGCCGGAGCTTTATCCGGAACCGCGGTGGGAATGACCTATGACACGCGCGCGGGTTGGTTGGAGTTGCAACATCAAGTCCAAATCGCCTTGCGGCGGGGCACCGGCTTGCGCGTGGCTGCGCCCATCCACCTGACCGCCAGCCGGTTCCGCTACGACCACCGCACGGGCGAAGGGAAGTTCGGTGGCCCGGTAACAATTTCGGAGGCTGGGCTGACCGCGGTGGCGGCTGGCGCGGAGGTCTGGCTCGATTCGAGAAATCGTGTGACTCAAGCTTGGCTAAACGGCGGAGTCTGGATTAACCAATCTTCACCGAATGCAAGGACGGAGTTTCGCGCGCATCGGCTGCGGGGTTGGCTTGATCCGACCACCGAACAACTCCGCTTTCTGCGCGCGGACGGCCAAGTGCAGGCGTCTTCCATCCAAAACGGCGGCGCTTCCACCCGCGTGGCGGCTGATAGGGCGCGAATTGATTTTTCGCAGGGAAAACCCGTCGAGGGGAAAGTCGCCGGCCAGGTGAAAGTGGTCTTGACAGCTCTGCCCGGTTCTCCTGCCGCGTCCGCATCACGAGCGGCTCGTGAATATAGATCCGAGGAGCTAACGACCGGAGATCTGAAGTTCAGGTTATGGCCGCAAGGGGAGGCGTTCCGGCAAGCCACAACCAACGGACCTGGAGAACTTATTCTTTTGCCCAGGCCAGGCGCCACCGGCTCGCAAAGAATCTACGCGGGTCAACTCAAGCTCGGGTTCGATGCGCGGAACCATCTTGAATCGCTGGACGGATCGCAAGGAACGAGGCTCGTGGTTTTTACCTCTGCCCGTTCGCAAGGCGGCGCTTTGAAATCGGTAAGCACCTCGGAACGTCTGGCGGCGTTTTTTAATCCAGCAACTGAAGCCCTCCAGTCGGCCGAACAAGTGGGCGACTTCCGCTTCGAGCGGGGCGAGCAGCAGGCTGCGGCCAGCCGCGCCGCGTATAACGCTGCCGATGAGACATTGCATTTGACCGGCCATCCACGCGCATGGGACCCCGGAGTCCTCCTTGAGGCAAACCAAATTTGGCTGAATCGGAAAACGAACGCGATGGAGGGTTTGGGTCACGTGCGAGCACGCTATACGGAACCGGCGCACGGGTCGGCATTGCCAAGCCACATCCTAGCGGATCGGGCTGATGCCGTGCAGGGCGGCAACACCCTCCGCTTTGAAGGGAACGTACGAGCCTGGCACGGCGATGACGTGATCGAAGCACCGACGGTGGAAATCCTCCGGCCCAACCGATGGGCAAGCGCCGGCCCGTCGGTTGTGTCATCGTACCTCGTTGCCGGAACCCTTGGCGGGCTGGACCCTCGGAGCGGCCAGCGCGCCCAGCAGCCCGAATTGGTAACCATCCAGGCTGAGCATCTGGATTATTCCGACCAAGCCCGCGAGGCCAGTTACGTGGGGCACGTGGTTATGAAGACCCAGCAAAGCACGCTGCGGACCGACCGCATGAACGTCTATTTTAGCCCCGCAAAAGCGGGCGGCGGTTTGGAGATCGCGCGTGCGACAGCGGACGGCCACGTTCGCGTCACTCAGCCGGGTCGGTGGGCGAAGGGGGAGCGAGCCGTCTATAACGCGGCGACCGGCGAAATCCAGATGACTGGCGGTCCTCCGACGCTCTACGACGCCAAGCGAGGGATCACCACCGGCCGTCGTTTGACTTTCTGGCTTCAGAATGATACGGTGCGTGTGGATGAAGGCCGTAATTTTACCCGTCCCCCAAGGCCAGCCGCGGCCCCCTGAGCGACCATGCAAAACCTCACCACAGTTGAGCTCACCAAGTCTTATAAGGGCCGAAAAGTTGTTGATGATATCAGCCTGAGCATCACACAACGAGAAGTGGTGGGGCTGCTCGGCCCGAATGGAGCCGGCAAAACCACGACATTCTACATCATTGTCGGCCTGGAAACCCCTGACTCCGGCCAGGTCCTGCTCAACGGCGAGGACATCACCCATTATCCCATGTATCTGA
This sequence comes from Acidobacteriota bacterium, assembly GCA_021786455.1. GTDB lineage: Bacteria > Acidobacteriota > Terriglobia > UBA7540 > UBA7540 > JAKCCV01. The sequence continues at coordinate 3,015 of JAJYNF010000263.1, read as the reverse complement.
GGGCGCGAAGCGGCATCAGCTACCTTCCGCAGGAGCCTTCGGTGTTCAGAAAGTTGACCGTAGAGGAAAACATTCTGGCGGTTCTGGAAACGCTGCCCTTGAGCGCGGCGCAACGGCGGGCGCGGCTTGAAGAATTGATTCAGGAACTGGGCTTGGGACCGGTGCGGCGCACTTACGGGTTTCTGCTTTCCGGGGGAGAGCGCCGGCGGGTTGAGATTGCCCGTTCGCTGGTCATTTCTCCCTCGTTTATACTATTGGACGAGCCGTTCTCCGGGATTGACCCGCTGACGGTTCTGGATATTCAGGAGATGATTGTGCGGTTGAAGCAATCGGGCATCGGCATCTTAGTGACCGATCATAACGTTCGGGAGACGCTGCGCGTGACAGACCGCGCTTATATCATCAATGAGGGGCGGATTTTTCGGACGGGCACGCCCGAAGAGCTGGGCAATGACCTCGAGGTCAAGCGGATTTACCTCGGTGAGAACTTCCGCTTGGTGGTGTGATGGATCGCTTTCAACCCAGGCTGGGGCTGGATTTGCGCGTCGCGCAAAAGCAGATTCTGACGCCGGGCCTTGTCCAGATGGTCAAGATTTTGGCGCTGAACAAGCTCGAGCTGCGGGAGATGATCAACCAAGAAATCGTGGCCAACCCAGTTCTCGAAGAGGTTCCCGAAGAGTCGCCCTCGCTCGATGAGGTGGCGCAGAAACTGGAAGCTACCGCGCCGCAGCCAGGGGCGGACGACAACGGGAACGGGGCGGACAGCAGCGCCGACTCCTTCGAGGAGATTGACTTTGGGTCATTCTTTCGAGATTACCTTGACCCGGGCTATCGCGCCCCAGCGTCGGAGGTTTATGAGCAACCTTCCCCGGAGAACTATCTCGCTCAGCCCTCCTCGCTCAGCGGCCATCTTGAGTGGCAATTGAGCCTAACGGAGTGTCCGGAAGAGGTTCGTGAAGCCGCGCATTCGATTATCGGCAATCTCAACGAGGACGGATATCTTTCGGCGCCGCTGGAGGAGGTGGCTCAAGCGGGGGAACACCGACGGGAGGATGCTCAACAAGCGTTAAACCTGGTGCAGGCGATGGATCCGCTCGGGGTGGGAGCCCGCAATCTTCAGGAATGCCTCCTGATTCAGCTTCGAAGCCTTGCTCCAACCAATCGCCTGGCGCAACAGATCGTCGCCGATCACCTCAAGCAGCTCCAAAGCAAGCAATATCGAGAAATTGCCCGAGCTCTCGACCGCCCCCTGGAAGCCGTGGAACGGGCGGTGGAACTGATTCGCAAGCTCGATCCCCGGCCTGGGCAGCGGTATAACAAGACGGAACCTCGGCTCATCGAGCCGGATGTGACGTTTGCGAAGACGAGCGACGGATTTGACGTGCGGTTGAACGATGAAGGGCTGCCGCAACTGCGCCTGAGCCGCTACTACCGCGGCCTGCTCAGCGACCGCAATGCCACGCCGGAAGTCCGGAAACAGATTAAGGTGTGGTGCGCCTCCGCGTTTCAACTGATGAAGAACATCGAGCAACGGAAGCGAACCATCGTTCGAGTTTGCGAGGTCATCATCCGACGCCAGCGGGAATTTTTGGAAAAAGGCATGGATTACCTTCAGCCGATGATGATAAAGGAAGTGGCGGAGGAAGTGGGTGTTCACCCTTCAACCGTGAGCCGTGCCGTAGCCGGAAAATACGCACACACGCCGCAAGGTGTGGTGGAACTGCGTTCCTTTTTCTCCGAGGCGGTGCAGGGACCCGCCGGCAACTCGACGCCCCTGGTTAACTTGAAGCGCCTAGTGAAAAAGATGATCGAGGAAGAGGATTCGGCGCGCCCCCTAACCGACGACCACATTGCGCGTCTGCTCCACCAGCAAGGGTATAACGTGACGCGGCGCACCGTGGCAAAGTACCGTGAAGACATGCGCATTCCGAGCACGCACCAGCGGCGAGCGAAATCGTGAGGAAAGTTCGCGGCTCGCGCGCCGCCCATACCCGATGAGGACACGTTCCGATGCAAATTGATTTCACGGGCCGCCAAATGGAGGTCACGCCCGAACTTCGGCATTACACGCAGGAGCATTCCCAAAAGCTATCCCGGTTTCTCCCGGCGCGCTGCCGATTACACCTCATCCTGGCCGCGCAAAGGCATCTCCGTGTTGCCGAGGCCACGCTGAAGCTGCGCGACCGGATGCTCATTGGGATAGGCAAGACCTCGGACGCCCATACCTCGATCAAGGAGGCCCTAGATAAGCTGGAACGGCAGGTGGTTCGGTGGTCTGAGAGGCAACGGGCCCGAAAGCGGCGTCCCAAGCCCACCACCGCCGTGGTGCTCAACATTCTGGGCAGCCCGCGGACGGACCACCAAGAGCACGCCATCCTCGAGCGGGAACGCTGGCCGCTTGAGCCGCTGTCGGTGGAGAAAGCGGTCGAGGCGTTAGAAACGACGCCACGGGGGCTCGTGGTCTTCCGCAATACGGAGACCGACCGTGTCAACGTCGTTTACCGTCGTCCCGACGGCAAACTGGCGCTCATCGAGCCCGAACCTTGAGCAAGTTCCTGGCAATCGCACTGAACCTTGGATTGCCTTTCCCCCATCGCTGAGGGGCCCACATGAAGCGTAAGCAGGAAGCGGCGCCGCGAAAGCAGCGTAACGCTTTGCCCCGCAAAGCAAGTCGTGAGCTGGTGGTCATTACCGGGCTGAGCGGTTCCGGCAAGGGATCGGTGCTGCGCGCCTTTGAAGACTTGGGCTACTACTGCGTGGACAACTTGCCGATTGACTTGATTCCTACCTTTGCCGACCTTTCGGCGGCGGCGGGGAGCCGAATCCACCGCGCCGCGTTGGTGGTGGACATCCGAGAAGGCGAGGCCCTGACTCAGCTTCCTGAAATTTATCGAAATCTTCAACGTCGCCGAGGGCCAAAACTTTCATTGGTTTTCCTCGAGGCCTCTCAAGAAGCGCTGCTTCGCCGTTTTGAGGAGACGCGCCGCCCGCATCCTTTGGGGAAAAATCTTCCAG
>JAJYNF010000267.1 GCA_021786455.1 Acidobacteriota bacterium | reverse complement strand
TTTCGGCCAGGACGTTACCTTGCCACGCGCCCACCCAGTCCTCGACGACATGCCCATCCGGCGCGACGACGATCGTTTCGGGAGCAATATAAAGATCCAAAGCGCTTACAGTTATAGGCGACGCTGTCGCGTTCACTACGCCGACCCCGTTAGCGGGGTTACCTCCACCGCCTGGGACGGTGTACACCACGACGAAGTGGTAGCTATGCTTCGCCCCGTTGACCAGTGCGCCAAAGTTCGCGCTGTTTTGGTCGCACGACGGGCAGCCCGGAGTGTAGAGGTAGAGGACAGTAGCCGTCTTCGACCCAGCTCGCCAAAACCGAACTGTACGAGCGTCGATTCCACACGTCGCGCGTTATCATCCGAGTTACAGATAAGGATTTCGAGGTCGCCCGTATAGCGGGGAATCCCATGGTGGGCCAGGGCGACCGCGCCGACGACAACGTACTCAACCCCGTTCGAGTTGAGTGACTCGATAAACGCGCGCCAGTCTTCGGGGAGTGGCATTGTTCTCCTTGTGCGCCATCTCGCGGAGTTGGAACAGAATTTCCAGGCGTTCCTGGGGTGACAGCCGCCGATAGTAGTCGCGGGTGGCGGGTTCGGCCTCCCGGAAGGTGCGAAACTTGGCGACGAACGGCTGCACGGCATTATTTTAGCCCCTTGCAGGGTATAAGTCGCGGCGAAGATGCGCTTATCCGGGCAGCAGGTCTTTGGCGTTGGCGATGGCGAAGCGCATATGCCCTTCGCCGACGAGTTCGCCGGCAATCTTAATGCGCCCGCGCAGTTCGCCGAGGGTGGGCTTCATCTTCAGGATTTCAGCATGCAACTCGATGGTTTCATCCAGCCTCACGGGACGCAGCATCCGCGCCGAAGGGATTTGCAGGATGACGGCAAGCTTGCCTTCCATTTCCGGCCGATCGAGCACGAGGATGGCGCCGAGCTGCGTGACGGCTTCGATCAGAATTCCGGCAGGCACGAGCGGCGACTCCGAAAAATGGCCGAGTGAAGCCTCATCGCCGGCGGTAAAGTTCTTGAGGCCGCGGATTCGGACCCCAGGCGCAAATTCAGTGATGCGGTCCACCAGTAAGAACGGAAAGCGGTGAGGCAGAACGCGAAGAATTATCTTGTTGACCGATTCGCGGTGGAAGTATTGATCCATATTAGAGGAGCGATGAGTCCAATTCGGCCGGCGGGCCAGCGTCGCCCAGGGAGTTATAGGTTACGCCGGTAGTCTTGAAACCACCCGCGCGTCGGGGCGCGTCAGTCGGATGGGCAGTGTCGGGAGACGCAGGGACCGGGTGTGATGGTTTTCCCTTCAAATAATCAGCCAGGGCCTCGGCTGAGTTATGGAAGTGCTCGGTAAGCAGGCGATCGAGCGCTTGGCGCCGCACCTGTTCATCGGTTACCAGGGCGCGATAGACGTATGCCCGACCGCGCTTGGCGCGGCTGACCGCCCCCTTGCGGGCCAAGCGATCCATGATGGTCATTACCGTAGTGTAAGCGAGCGGTCGGGCCGCTCCCCGTAGGGCCTGAATGTCGCGGACTGTGCCTTCGCCGAGCGCCCAGAGAGCCTTCATGCACTCCAATTCAAGGGGCGTCAGGCGAGTTGGGAGCGGCGTTCGAGTCATTCTTCACCTGCGCGGACGGCTTCAGTAGTTCGCGCCCCAAAGCCCGATTTCGGCTGGTCCAGTCGCCTTCCTGGGTGCTTTCGGCAGCGTACTGAGCGGTCATGCTGGCGACCTTGGAATCCATATCATCGAGATAATGGACGACGAGCGCCTCAGGAAACGCCGGCTCTTTGGGAGAGCCGAATTCAAGCTTGCCGTGGTGCGAAAGGATGATGTGCTCCAGCCGGTCCCACAGCTCGGGCGGAAAACCCTGAATTTGGGTCGCCTTGTCGCGGACCAGGGCGAGCCCAAGCGTGATATGGCCCAGAAGCTTGCCTCGCGTTGTGTAGCGCAAGCCGCGCTCAAACGTTAGCTCTTCAATTTTCCCAACGTCGTGTAGGATCAAGCCGGCAATGACCAAGTCGCGGTCCAAGGCCGGGTAATGATCCGAGACGCGATCGCCAAGGAACAATAACGAACGAACGTGCTCCACCAGCCCGCCGAGGTAAGCGTGATGCAGACTGGTGGCAGCCGGAGCCTGCTGATACTTCTCGGCAATGACGGGGTCCTCGAGCACGGCCAGAAGCAACTGGCGCAGCGGGCAACTGGACACTCGTCGCGCCCGCTCGACAACCGCGGCCAGCAACACCGCCGGATCTTCCGCGCTATGTGGAACGTAATCGCGCAACGGCAAGCTTTCGCCTGCACGCGAAACGCTCTTCACCTTGAGTTGCCGAGCGCCTTGGTATTCCTCCACGACCGCGTTGACACGAACAATATCGTCTTCTTCAAAATCGAGGCGGACGCGGTCTAAATCCCAAATCTTTGCTCGAACCTGTCCGGTCGAGTCTTGCAGTGTCAGGTCAAGATAAGGCTTGCCCACGTTGGTGGTTCTGCGCTCTTTGGATTGGACAAGAAAGGTGGTCTCGACGGATGACCCCGGAGGGAGCTTCGAGAGATCGTCAACGGTGGTTTCTTTCATTCGCCCGAATCCAGCGAGGCGCGCTCGCCCCCTTCCGGCGCGCCTGTATCCACGAACCCAGGCGCCAGTCGGATAAAGCTCTCTTTGCGAAGCTGCGTCAGGTAAGCCCGCAATCCTTTTTGCATCCGTTCGTTGTAAAGATATTGCATTACCCGTGGCCCAACCTCATTGAAGGTTGGGGTTTTGCCGGTTTGCCGCGAGAGCAGCTTGACGATCATATATCCGTATTTGGTCAGGAAAGGCTTTGTGTAGTGATTGGTTTCCAGATGGTCAATCTTTTGTTGCACCGCCGATGCCAGCGTGCCGGTTTTGAAGAAACCAATGTTGCCGCCTTCGGAGGCAGTCGGGCCGTCGGAGTATTTGCGGGCCACATGATCCCAGTGAGCGCCGTTTTGCAACGATTGATAGGCCTGTTGGATCAGTTTCTTGGCGTCCGCGGGCTTATGCTTTTCGGTTGAAACCAGAATCTCCGCCAACTGGACGCCTGGAGGGGATTGGAAAAGGCTCCGGTGAGCGTCAAAAAACTTCCGAGCGTCGTCACGGGCAATGATAACTCTTCCACCGACTTCGCGTTCAATTACAGCGCGCATGAAAAGCTGGCGGCGTATCCGTTCCTTAAAGTTTGCCCACGAAAGCCCCGATTTCCGCACGGCTTTCTGTAGCGCGTTGAGTGAGCTTAGTCCTTGCTGCTGGCGAATCTGGTCAAGATAGCGGACGAGCTGGGTTCCGACGCTAATGTTGTCGTCTTTGGCCTTTTGAACCAGCAAATCCTCGTCAATCATATCCCGCAAGATGTTCTTGCTTTTGGCTCGATATTGCTGTTCCAGTTCCGCACCAGAGTATTTATGCGTCAGGTCCTCTCGCAAGACTTTGGCCTGGTGGTCGTATTGGCGCTGGGTGATGATGCTGTTATTGACGCGGGCCACGATGCGCTCCACCAACACCGGCGGGGAAGCGAGCTGTTCGGATCGGGCGTCGGCCCAAGGCGATGCCAACAGGCCGCCCATCGCGACACCGGCCGCAAATCTCCAGAGCGTCTTTCTTGCGTCCTTCATAGCTCACCTGCCAGGCTCTCCTGTGCTCGGCGACGTGTTCCTGCCGGCGAGGAGGCCGCATCTCTACTGTATCGTAAGGCTACGCTTGCAGTTCCTGCAAGAGGTTTTCCAATTGATCCAGGAGAGCGGGGTGTTGACGAAGGCGGATTTGCAGCACGCCGCCAGGACGAAAGAAAGCGTCACGTCGAGCGCCAAGCAAGGTTTTGATTCGCTCCGCGGAAATCGGCGTCTGTTCATGGAAGCGTAGCCTTAGCTCGTCGCCGTGGCGCTCAATGCTTTCGACAAGCATCTGCTCTGCCCGGGTTTTCATCAAGGCGTACGCAAGCAGATTCTGCACGGAAGGCGGAACAGGGCCAAAGCGGTCGGAGAGCTCCGCTTGAAGTTCTGCCGCGGCGTCGGGCGTAGCCAAAGCGGAAATGCGTTTATACATTCGCAGACGCTGCCGCTCGTCGGCGACATAATCCTCGGGAATTTTGATGTCCAAACCCAGGTTCACGGTGACCCGCACGTCGGGGCGCGCGGATTCACCCTTGAGCTGCTCGACCGTCTCTTCCAGCATTTTCAGGTAAAGATCAACTCCAATGGCGTTCAAGTGGCCGTGCTGCTCGGCGCCGAGCAGGTTGCCGGTGCCGCGCAGTTCAAGGTCCAGCGCCGCCAGTCGAAACCCGGCTCCGAGGTCGGAAAATTCTTTGAGCGCGGCCAGACGCCGCCGGGCAATGGGCGTGAGGGCGTCTTGGCTCGGCACCAAAAAATAGGCATAGGCAGGCCGGTCCGAGCGCCCGACACGCCCCCGCAACTGATAAAGATCCGCCAGGCCAAAGCGATCCGCATGGTTCACAATCAGGGTGTTGGCACGCGGGATGTCGAGACCATTTTCAACCAGCGACGTTGCCGCCAGGACGTCATATTTGCCTTGCATGAATTTCAACATGACGCGCTCAAGCTCTGGCTCGCTCATCTGGCCGTGCGCTACGCCGATCCGCGCCGCGGGAGCCAGGCGCTGGACGATGGCCGCCACAGAAAAAATGGATTCCACGCGGTTATGAATAAAGTAAACTTGGCCCTCGCGCTCCATCTCGTAGCGAATGGCCGATTGAACCACGGAGTCGCTAAACGGCGCCACGACGGTTTGAATCGCCAGACGTCCCCGCGGCGGGCTCTCGATCACGGAAAGGTCTCGCAGGCCGCCAAGCGCCATATGCAGCGTGCGGGGAATCGGCGTGGCCGATAGCGTCAACACGTCCACCCCCGCGCGCAACCCCTTGAGCCGCTCCTTCGCCGCCACGCCAAACCGCTGCTCTTCATCCACCACCAGCAATTCTAAATCGTGGAACTTGACGTCCTTGGAGAGCAGCCGGTGCGTGCCAATGAGGATGTCCACTTTGCCGGCTTCCGTGTCTTCCAGGATTTTCTTCTGCTCGGCGCGGCTACGGAAGCGGCTGAGCATTTCAATCTGGAGCGGAAACGACGCGAAACGTTGGCGAAAGGTGTTGTAGTGCTGAAAGGCAAGCACGGTGGTGGGAGCGAGAACGGCCACCTGACGATTCTCTTGCGCCACCTTGAACGCGGCGCGCATGGCAACTTCGGTCTTGCCGTAGCCCACGTCCCCGCACAGCAGACGATCCATCGGCTTGGGGCTTTCGAGATCACGTTTGATCTCTTCAATCGCCGCCAGTTGGTCAGGGGTTTCCTCGAATGGGAACGAATCTTCAAATTCCTTTTGCCAAGCCGTATCCGGGCCGGCGGCTGTGCCGCCACGCATTTGGCGTTCGGCATAGAGTTTGAGGAGCTCCTGCGCCATGTCGCGGAGGGCCCGCTGAACGCGCTTCTTGGTGCGCTGCCAGGCTATTCCCCCCAGCCGGTCAAGCTTAGGCTGGGTGCCCTCGCCGCTCGGACGATACTTTTCGACCAAATCCAGGCGCTCCACGGGAACGTAAAGTTTGGCGTCATCCTGATAAGTAATGAGCATAAATTCCCGCGCCGGACCTTCCACCGCAAGCTGCCTCAAACCTTCATAGCGGCCAATGCCGTGGTCAACGTGGACAACGAGATCTCCGGGTTTTAGATCGCTCAGGTCGGAGAGAAAGCTTGCAACCGCGGACTTTCCCTTTCGCCGCGCGGCGGCCCAAGGCAAGTCGCCCACAATGTCCCGGTCGGAAAAAATGGCGATGCCAGCTTCAGGGAAGACGACCCCGGTTTCCATTTCCCCGAGCATGATGGATACCGCCGAGTTCGCAACCGCGGTATCCGAATGGGCCGGCGCGGCTTCGCCCGGCGGCTTTGCGGGGTTGCCCCCCATCCTCTGGAACGGAATCCCGTGTTCGGAAAAACTTTCCGCCAGGCGATTGGCGGCCCCGTGGGTCGGGGCGGCAAAGATAACACGCTCACCCCGCAGCAGGCGGGCTCGCGTCTCCTCCGCCATCATTTGGAACGAGCCGTTGAATTTGGGAACGGGCTGACTGGGAAAACTCCATCGCGCCGGATGGTGCACGGTCAACGCCCCGCGTTCGGCGTCGGCCTCAATGGCTGACGGTGCTTGCCCACCGTCAAGCTCCAACTCCGTGAGTTCCACCCTACCGGCGCCCTGCAAGGCTTTTTCCAATTCCGCCGGTGACACCCACAACTCCTCTGGGCGCGGTGGCGCTGGCGTCTCGTTGCGGAGTTCTTCGAACTCGGCCAAGCGCTTTTCCCAGAAGCGGTCCGCCTGCCGCCGACGTTCCTGAGGCTCATCCCAAAGGACGACGGGATTTGATACCAGCGAGAAGAGCGTGTAGGGATGGGGTTCCACTAGCGGAAGGTAAAATTCCCACCCGGCGAATGGGGCGGAAAATGTTTCCGCCCATGCAGGCGTGGCAGTGTCGTTGCGGCCGCGCGTCGCCCGAGCCGAAAGCTGCCCGGCGAGACGAGCGAAAAAGTCCGGCGCACGCCGCGCCTCCGTGAGAGGCAACAACAAGGCGCGCTCGACGGTTTGCCGCGACCGCTGCGTACTCGGATCGAACCAGCGGATGGACTCGACGGCATCGCCAAGGAATTCGAGCCGCACAGGCCACGGCGACTCCGGCGAGAAAAAATCTACAATGCCGCCTCGCACCGAGAACTGGCCCGCCTCCGTGACCGGTTCGGCGGGTTGGTATCCGATGCTCCCCAGATGGGCCGCCAAATCATCGAGGGCCAGTTCGTCGTTGGATCGAAATTCAAGGGCCAGTGAGCCGTAGTAGGATGCGCTGCGGAAGCGGCTGAGCGCGGATTCAACCGGGACGAAAAGCAGTCGAACATGGCCGCGCGCCAGATTCCACAGCGACACAGCGCGTCGCTCCATAATCTCGCCGTGCGGCGAGCGGCCTGCGTAAGGCGAAACGTCGAAGGCGGGCAGAGCCGCAGCCTGACTCGGGGCCTCTCGATTGAGCCAGCCCAGGACGGTGCTGGCGCACAAGCGAAGGGCGTCCGCGGTTTCGTTATCGCTGGTTAGAACGATCACCGGCCGCGCCAGCCGATGCGCTAGCATGGCCGCCACGATGGCTTTACCCGACCGCGTTAGGCTTGTGATTTCGATCCCGGTTCCGGAGTCAATCGCCGCGATGACCCTTTCAATCGCGGGGTGGTGGAGGATGGGATCGAGCAACGAGGGCGACGCGGCCGGCGCGGTCAGGGGAGGATGATTGGAACTCAGGAATGAATTCAATTCGTCAGCCACAACCTTGGCGGGCCTTTTTGATCATGTCGGAGGTTGATAAAGTTTCTAAAGCGCCACCAAATTCGTCGGCGCGCACCGGCTCCATGAGCACGACCCGTCCGCCCGCTGCCTCGACTTCGGTACGGCCGATGATTTCATCCGCGCCCCACCCCGCGCCCTTCACCAGCACGTCCGGCAACATGCGGGCAATGACTTTCTGTGGCGTCGGGTCGTCGAAAATCGTCACGGCGTCCACCGCTTCGAGCGCCGCCAGAATCTCCGCCCGCTCGCCTTGCGGAACAATCGGCCGCCCGAGCCCTTTGATCTCTCGCACGCTACGGTCGCTGTTCACGGCAACGATGAGCGCATCGCCGAGCTTTCGCGCCGCGGCCAGGTAGCGCGTGTGGCCCGGATGGAGCAAATCAAAACACCCGTTCGTGAAAACCACCTTTTGCCCACGCCGCTTGCGTTCCTCCACCCATGGGTAGGATGCCTCGAGCGGTAGGACCCTTTCCAGGCTCATATCGAATGCTCTCGCGGTTACGCATTATTTATTTTACCATGCATCGTAAACGCCTCGCCGCCGGGGAGGCACGGACGAGCAAGAATGTTATAAACTCAAGCGAGAGCGGGACGTATGAAGAGATGGCGAACGTGGATACGGTTGCTGGCGATCATGAGCAGCCTTGGCGCAACAGCCCTGGGGTCCGGGCTAGGCGCGCGGCACCCACGTCAGGCGGGGGAACCGAGGATTGAACGTGTTCCTGGTGGCGGCATTGAGCCGCAAGCGGAGGTTGGACCACGGGGAACCTTGCGCATGATTTACTTTACCGGTTCGGCCACGGCAGGCAACATCGAATACGTTCAGCGTCGGCCGGGGGCGAAAAGTTTTTCGCGGCCTCCTTACGCGGGGCTAGCTTTGCGGCTCTATCGCAGCCTGCCAAAAGCCGTTTGGGAGATCGCTTCGCCGGCGCTGTGAAGGCCACGAAGACGGGCAGACTGATCCATAGCAGGCCGCGGTCGGCCCTCCGCGGCTTGAGCGCGGGGGTAAGCCCCGGGCGCCAAGGATTTTGCGTCAGTTGAATCGTCATGCGAGAGAAATCGAAAAAACTGTATGAGCGGGCTGTGAAAGTGATGCCGGGCGGCGTCAATTCGCCCGTGCGCGCTTTTCGCGCGGTCGGCGGCGAACCGGTGTTTATGACGCGCGGGCGCGGCGCGCGCCTGTCTGACGTGGACGGCAATACGTACATTGACTATGTGATGTCCTGGGGACCGCTGATTCTGGGTCATGCGCATCCGGCCGTCGTCCAGGCGATTGCTCGCGCGGCTGAGCAAGGAACAAGCTTTGGGGCTTCGACGGAAGCAGAAGTCGAGCTGGCGGTGCAAATTTGCCGCGCGTTCCCATCCGTGGAGCAGGTGCGGCTGGTAAATTCCGGCACCGAGGCGACCATGTCCGCGCTGCGGGTCGCGCGCGCGTGGACCGGCCGCGATAAGATTCTCAAGTTTGAAGGCTGCTATCACGGCCATGCGGACAGCCTGTTGGTCAGAGCCGGTTCAGGAGTGGCCACGCTCGGCCTGCCGGATTCACCCGGTGTCCCAAAGCTGCTTGCGGAGCTGACCGTCACGATTCCGTTCAACGATCGCAAAATCCTCGAAGAGACTTTCCGCTTGCACCGCAAGCAACTGGCAGCGGTCATTGTGGAGCCGGTTGTCGGGAATAGTGGCTGCATTCCTCCCCAACCAGGTTTTCTCGATCGCCTGCGCGAGCTGACCGAAGAGCAGGGAACTGTATTGATCTTCGATGAGGTGATGACCGGCTTTCGCGTGGCCTATGGAGGGGCGCAACAACTTTACGGCATCCGGCCAGACATGACCACTCTGGGGAAGATCATCGGCGGCGGACTGCCGGTGGGCGCCTATGGCGGCAGCGCCAAGCTCATGGACCAGGTTGCCCCGGCTGGGCCTGTCTATCAGGCTGGCACGCTCTCGGGCAATCCGCTCGCGGTTGCAGCGGGGATCAAGACGCTAGAGATGCTTCGGCAGCCGGGGACTTACGAGCGCCTGGCGGAACTGGGAGCGAAGTTGGAGGCGGGACTTGTGGAAGCGGCGAGAGAGGCAAGCGTTCCGGTGACCGTCAATCGAGTAGGCTCCATGTTCACCCTGTTTTTCTCAGCCCGGCCGGTCTCGGATTACACCACCGCAAAACACGCCGATTCGTCCCGCTTTGCCAGATTCTTTCACGGACTGCTCGACCGCGGCGTCTATTTCCCCCCGTCGCAGTTCGAAGCAGCGTTCATTTCCACCGCGCATACGGACGACGATATTGAGCAGATC
>JAJYNF010000293.1 GCA_021786455.1 Acidobacteriota bacterium | reverse complement strand
GCCAGTCTTTTCGTGCCGAACGTCCTTTACAACGCCGCCAATGCGAGCGGGCCTACCGGTCAGCCGATTTTCTCTTACTCGACCGAGACGATTGCTGTTGTGCCGACGACGGTGACGGCCGTGGGAACGATTGTCGTAACCCTTTGCGTTGCCATTAATCCGACGAGTTTGGAGACCAATGTGCCTCAGTGGTTTACCATGGCGACGCAAATCCGGCCATTGAACATCAACGAAGCGATCGCGGTGAACAACGCGGGCGGCACACCGTACCTGCCGCCACTCCCAGCCAGTCTGCCCATGACGTTCCCAACAAACTATTACCAGTGAGGAGGCAAAACCATGAGCGCCAAGCGGGGGAGTTATTACGAAGCTGACGAGCTGTCCGCCAGACTAAACGAAAAGGGCGTTGCCCTGATTTTGGTTTTGCTAGCCATGCTCATCCTTACGGTGCTTGCCGCGACGATTGTCCTGACAGCTCGCGCGGAGACCTTCGCAAGTTACAACTACCAATTGGATACGGAGTCTGACTACCTGGCCAAAGCCGGCATCCAAAAGGCCGTCAACTGGCTTCGCAGCAATCATTATCAAGCTGTCCAGCAGCCTCAGTTGTATAGCAGCGTGCCGGAGCCGCCTTCCTTCTTTTACTCGCTCACCTCGAGCGGCGCTCCTCTCAACCTTTACACGTCGAACAATTCTGAAGTGCTCTGCGTGGCCGGTGGCTGCCCCTCGGTAAATAGCCCGGTGGAGTTAATTGGCATTTCCGGCACGGGATCCTCGAACTTTCCAAACATTGACAACACCGAGCCAACGCCCATGCCTGTCGCCACGGCTTTTGCCAATGATCTGGTGAATGTGCCGGTAACCGACGCGAACGGCAATACATTAGGGACTTTCTCGATCAACGCCTATTTGTTGAATTATCAAACAGTGAATGTGTGTCCGACCGGGCAGATCTGCCCGCCTTATACAATCGAGCCGGTGGAGACATGGAAGATTACATCGCTCGCGCACTGGGAGGGCGGCAGCGGCGAGACGCTGGCTACAGCCGAAGAACAGGCCATAGTTCAGCCGATTTTTGTGCCGACCTGGGGAGATGCCCTTTACGGTTTTTGCTCCGTGAGCATGCAAGGGAGCTCGGGAACGTGCACCGACGCGTTTAATTCAGCTTTGGGGCCTTACGGTGGCGGCAACCCGTCAGTGGCTTCCGGCGCCTGCGATTCCAGCAGCACCAACGTCATCGGGTCAGGCGCGGGAGTGGGCGCGAACGGTTACGTCGCCATAAGCAGCAATCCCACGGTGGCGGGCAACGTTACCATCGGCAACAACCCGTCGGGCGGCTCATCCTGCTGCACCTCCTCGTCCAGCCCAACCTGCGGCTACAACGGCAGCACCAGCTCGATTGAAGGGCAGGTAGTGGATGGACCCCATGTGAATCCCCCGCCGACCCCGACTTTTCCATCCAATTTATCCACCGCGCCTTCCTACTCGGTATCAGGGTCGGTCGTGGTTATCCCGACCGGCGCGTCTTTTTCGCCACCCGGCTCGGGAGGGGCAAATACCCTCGGTTCGGCCACCCAACCTTGCGTTTCCGGAGGAACATGCAACGGCAGCGCGGCTAACCCATTCGATATCAGCAACCTCACTGCCAGCGGAAATCCATCCACTGTTGTTGAAATGGTTGGAAGCAGCAGCGCCCAAAATCCCGTTTATTATGACATCGGCACTTTGAGCGAGAGCGGAAACGCGACCCTGGCCATCTCCGGCTACGTGGTGCTGAACATCCAAAGCGCCCTCAGCATTACGGGTAATGGCATTACCAATGGAATCGGAGCAGCCATTCCACCGGCATGGCTGACCATCAATTACGCGGGAACGAGTGGCGTCAGCATTGGCGGAAACGGCGCAGTCACCGCTGTGCTCAACGCTCCGAACGCCACGGTGACGCTGGGCGGCGGCGGCAGCAGCGGATATTTTATTGGCTCGGTGCAAGCGAACAACGTTGTGGACCAGGGCGGTTATCCCATCCATTACGATATCCAACTGAGCCGGGTCGGCGGCACGATGGGTCAGATGCTGGTTACGGCGTACTCCCGCAAGAAAATGTAGTCCAACTCTGCAAGCCCAATTTTTAATATACCCGTCCCAGGGTGGCGCGTCCGGAATAGGTTGCGAGATGCGCGGTTTGTCGCACGGCCAGCTTGCCCGTGTCTCAGCACGGGCGGGACGTCCGCGCGCGGCCGGACATTGTGAAAGGGCGCTAGACGCGCCGCATTAGTGATTAGTGACGAGAGAGAGCCTTAGAATCCGCTTGGTGATGGTGGGGTTTTAGTTCTGCCGGAGCGCGCACCCCCCCCTCACCCCAACCCTCTCCCCCGCGCAAGCAGGGGAGAGGGTGTCCGAAGGACGGGTGAGGGGGGGCTTGCGGCGGGACTCAAGCCTGCTCTCCTGCCGTGGTTATAAACGCGGGATTGTGTCACGAATCGCTAGCCTGTGCTCCTCCGGGATGTGGTAATCTTATATCTTGAAGGCCCGAGAGCGTTGTCCGGGCGAGCAACCTTATGAATGGCGAGGGCGGCGCGGCGGATGGGAGGGTGACTCCCACAAGCTGGAACCTGTAGCCGAGTCAACCTCTGGGGCTTCTCCAACATCTTAACAGCAGAGGCGGGATCGTTTGAGCCGTCATTCCTCATCCGGGTGGGACGGTTCCCCCTAAGTTGAAAGGAGCTAGTTATGCGGCCCATTTCCAAACAATTTCTGCGCGAGAATCTCCTCGGCCTCAGCCTGACCTTGATCGGAGTTCTCTGCCTGACATTAAGCGGGCTTCTCTATTTGAATCACCGCGGCTTTGCAAATTTCGCGTTCGCCAACGGGCAGGGGCTCGACGGACCTGGCATTACCGCGCTTGAGAATTTGAACAAAGCCTACGAACGAATCGCCCAGACAATCACCCCGGCCATTGTTTCCATTCAGTCCACCCAAGAGCTGCGGGTTAACCAGTCTCCCTTTTCCGGCGATCCGCTCTTCCGTCAGTTTTTTGGCAACATGTTCCCGCAGTTTCAGGTTCCTCAAAGGGAGGTCGAACACGCGCTCGGCAGCGGCGTCGTCGTTTCCTCGCAGGGATATATATTGACCAATAATCACGTGGTCCAGAACGCCACTTCCATCGAAGTTGAGCTTCACGACAAGCGAAAGTTCAGGGCTAAGATCATCGGCCGCGATCCGGACACCGATCTGGCCTTGCTCAAGATTAGCGCGACCGACCTTCCCACCGCGCCTCTCGGCAACTCAAGCGAACTCCACGTGGGCGACATGGTCATGGCCTTCGGCAACCCATTCGGGCTCGATTACACCATGACCAGCGGGATCGTGAGCGCGCTGGGCCGGTCGGGCTACGCCATTGAGGGCCCGCAAAATCTGGTCAACTTTATTCAGACCGATGCCCCCATTAACCCAGGCAACTCCGGGGGCGCGCTGGTCAACGTGCAAGGGCAGGTCGTGGGCATCAATACCGCCATTGTCAGTGGCAATGCCGGCCCCGGCGGGCAGGGCGGGTTTATTGGCATTGGATTCGCCATTCCCATCAACGTGGCCAAGCACGTCATGGCGGACCTGATTAAGACGGGCAAAGTCGAACGCGGCTACCTGGGGGTGACGATCGGAGACATGACTCCGGCCTACGCCAAGGCGTTCGGCGTCCCGAGTGGCACCAAGGGGGCGCTCGTTCAGAATGTCGAGCCGGACGGCCCTGCCGCCAAAGCAGGCGTCAAGAACGGTGACATCATCCACTCCCTCAACGGCAAACCTATCCAAGGCGCTGGCGGCCTTACCCAAGCTATTACCAGCCTCAATCCAGGTCAGGCGGTAACGCTGGGGATCCTTCGGGATGGGAAGCCGATGAATATTCAGGTGACGTTGGGCGAGCGGCCATCGAACCTCGGCGTCCTGGCCCATGTGAGCAAGCCACCTTCCAAGGGAACCCTACGAGGCATCACCGTTCAGAATCTAACGCCGGATATCCGCCAGCAGCTTGGATTGTCGGACAACGTGACGGGGGTCGTGGTCACCAATGTGGATCCCAACAGCCCGGCTGGCATGATGGGAGCCCTCAGCCCCGGGGATGTCATTGTCAGCATCAACCGACAGCCGGTTCACAATGTTCAGGACTTCAACCGACTGGCGGCCCAAGCGACCGGCGAAACGCTCCTTCGCCTTACCCATGAAGGGGAGGGGATGTACGTGGTGATTCAGCCGGGAAGCGACAGCGGTCAATAGCAACGCGACTTCGTGGAGGGATGGACCGGCGAAGAGCGAAACGGCCCGTCCTTCCATATTTCCGAAGCGAAGCTTTGAATCGTTCGCTGATTTTTCGGTATCGTTTTGCCGCAACGCAGATGGTCGGGTGAACCTTCCTGAACGAGGCTAACTTTAGGAAGACGAAACGGGCGTGCGGGACCTGTCGGCCGGAGGGGGGCCGGGCGGTGCCGCAGCCGCTGCGCCGTGGCATTTCTTATATTTCTTGCCACTGCCGCAAGGGCAGGGGTCGTTCCGTCCAATCTTTTCCTTTCGGATCACCTGTTGGGGCTTTTCCATCATGCCAGCGCCCACCATCCGCATTTCCTGTTGCTCTTTGCGCTTGCGGCGTTGGTACTGCTTAATCATTTCTTCTTCTTCCTCGGGTGTCCGCATGAGGAAGAGATAACGCAGCGTCTCATCCTCGACGCGGTCCATCATGGCCTCAAACATGTCGAAGGATTCTCGCTTGTATTCCACCAAGGGATCGTGTTGCCCGTAACCGCGAAGCCCAATGCCTTCCTTCAAATGGTCCATGGCGAGCAGATGATCTTTCCATTGCGCGTCCACGACTTGAAGCATGATCATGCGCTCATGGAATCGCATCCGCTCCTCGCCCCATGACTGGGTTCGCTCTCGGTAACGCTCGCGGACGATCTTCTTCAGCGTTTCCCCCAACTCATCGAGAAATCTCGGATCAAATTTCACGTCTTCGCGTGAGCGCAAATCAATTCCAAAGCGGGACCAGAACTCGGTTCGCAGCCCCTGGACGTTCCATTCGTCGGCATGTTGATCCTTGGGGCAATAAGTCGTCACGAGCCAGTCCACGACACGATCGGTGGCATCCAGAATAAACTCTTGCTGATCCTGGCCTTCCAGCAGTTGGCGACGCAGGCCGTAAATGGTCTCCCGCTGCTTGTTCATCACGTCATCGTATTCGAGCAGGTGCTTGCGCGATTCAAAGTTCTGGGCTTCCACCGCTTTCTGCGCCGCCTCGATTCGCTTGGTGATAAGTTTCGACTCGATGGGCACGCCTTCCTCCATGCCCAACCGCTGCATGATTTTGGAAATTCGCTCGCCCGCAAATATGCGAAGCAAGTCATCCTCGAGGGATAGGTAAAAGCGCGACGAGCCCGGATCGCCCTGGCGCCCGGCCCGGCCTCGCAACTGGTTGTCAATGCGGCGGGACTCATGACGCTCCGTCCCGAGGATGTGCAGCCCGCCCAACTCAATGACGCGGTCGTGTTCGGCGTCGGTGACCGACTTGAATCGCTGGACAAACTCGTTCCACTGGCGGCGCCACTCCGTGTAGGCGTTCACGTAGGCCGCGATCATTTCGTCGGGTGAACCGGCCGGCGGCCGCTCGGGCGGCTCAGGGTCAACGCCTTGCTGGCGGTATTTCTCGGGAGACTTGCGGAACTCCTCGCGAGCCAAAAACTCCGGATTGCCACCCAGTAGAATGTCAGTGCCGCGACCGGCCATGTTCGTCGAAACCGTTGACGCGCCAATGCGCCCCGCCTGCGCAACGATGTACGCTTCTTTTTCGTGCTGTTTGGCGTTCAGGACGAAAAATTCGATTTGCCGCTCTTGCAGAACTTCCAGCAGCCGCGCGGGCCGACACTGAATCTCGATTAGATAATCGAGCGCGGGGACGAGTTTTTCCTCAGACTGGTCCGCCAGGGCGGCGAGCGACTGAAGCGTGGCGGCGTCGAGCGAGGGCTGCGGGGACGGGAAGTAGCGTTCGGCGCGCTGGCGCAGGAGCGTTTCGCGGAGCGCGTCGAGGTTACCGTTGGGGGATGCGTTGGCCGCGCGGAAGCGGCCGCTTGAGAGGGCTTTCTTGAGTGCGCTCAAGGGAACGCCGGCGGCCACGAGCCAGTCCAAGGCGGCGCCGTGCCGCATGGCGAGTTCTTTAGCCCACTTCTCGACCTTGACGCCCTCGACGCCCGCCGCCTTCAGCAGCTCCTCAAAGTGTTTCGGCAGGAATCCCGCTTTGCGGAGCAGGGCGCTCAGCTTTTCGGATTTTTCGATGGCGATCGTTCCGACCAGGACCGGCTGGCCGCGCAAGTGGTACTCTTTGATTTCCTCGATGACGGCGTTGAATTTTTCGCGTTCGGTGCGATAGACCACGTCCCGGTGCTCATGCCGAATAAGCGACTTATTGGTTGGGATAACAACTACTTCGAGATTATATATCTTCTCAAATTCTGCCGCTTCGGTTTCCGCCGTGCCGGTCATGCCGGCGAGTTTCTTATACATGCGGAAGTAGTTTTGGAAGGTGATCGTGGCCAGGGTCTGATTCTCGCTTTCGATCTTAACGCCTTCCTTGGCCTCGATCGCCTGGTGCAAGCCGTCCGACCAGCGGCGTCCGGGCATCAGTCGCCCCGTGAATTCGTCCACGATGATGACCTGTCCGTCTTTCGCGACGTAATCGCGGTCCAGCTTAAAGAGCGTGTGAGCGCGCAGCGCCTGATAGACGTGGTGGATATAATCCACGTTGGCGGGGTCGTACATATTGTCGAGGCCGAGCAATTGTTCGGCCTTGGCGATGCCGGGCTCGAGCAGGCTGACGGTGCGCAATTTTTCATCCACCTCGTAATCTTCTTTTTCCTTGAGGTGTGGGATGATTTTGTCAACGCGGTAATACTTCTGCGTGGATTCTTCCGAGGCGCCGGAGATGATCAGCGGGGTGCGGGCCTCGTCAATCAGAATCGAGTCCACTTCGTCCACGATGGCGTAGTGGTGGCCTCGCTGGACGTAGTCGGCCACCTCGAACTTCATGTTGTCGCGCAGGTAATCGAACCCGAATTCGTTGTTCGTTCCGTAGGTGACGTCGCATCCGTAGGCCATGCGGCGCTCGTCGTCTTCCATGTCGTGGACAATCACTCCGACGCTCAGGCCGAGCAGACGGTAAATGGGGCCCATCCAGGCGGCGTCGCGGTTGGCCAGGTAATCGTTGACCGTCACCACGTGAACGCCCTTCCCTTCGAGCGAGTTCAGATAGACGGGCAGCGTGGCCACGAGCGTTTTGCCTTCGCCGGTCTTCATTTCCGCGATTTTGCCTTCGTGGAGCACCATGCCGCCAATCAGTTGCACGTCAAAGTGACGCATGTTGAGCGTGCGGCGGCCGGCCTCGCGGCAAAGGGCGAAGGCCTCGACGAGCAGGTCATCGAGCGTTTCGCCCTCGGCCAGGCGCTTCTTGAAGGCTTCGGCGCGAAGCGGGAATTCCGAGTCGGGAAGCTTTCGCATCTCCGCCTCGAGCGCGCTGATCGCCCCCACGCGCTCGCTCAGGCGCTTGATGTCACGCTCGTTCTTGGTCCCAATGACCTTGCCTAAGGCCGTTTGAAACAATGTCGCCATAATAGATATTGTAACCGCGCCCGTCCCCCTTGGCAAAGGCTGCTCAGAAACCTTGAGCGGAGAGCGCGTTGGAGCTACACTGCCCCAGACAGCGACGCCGGCCGCCACACATGGACCGGCGCGACAGCCAACAGCGTCGGGGGGAGGAAATTTTTGGTGGCGATGGAAGCCCTGCAGGAAAGCCTCGAAAAGCTGGTGGGCAAGTTCGACGCGGACAAGGCTTTCTATCTGTCCAAGGAATATCCCGAGGCCCAGGCGCGGGTGGATTTCATCACGCCATTTTTCAAGGCCCTCGGCTGGGACGTGGAAAACGAAGCCGGCCGCCCGCACCACGAGCGCGAAGTCGTGGTCGAGCGCGGCGAGAGCGACACCACGGGCCGGCCGGACTACAGCTTTCGCGTCAGCGGGCAGACCAAATTTTTGTGGAAGCGAAGGCGCCTTCGGAATCGCTCGACGATCCCCGCCACATCCTGCAAGCAACGGGCTACGCCTGGAACACGAAGGTCGTTTTCTTCGTCGTGCTGACGAACTTCGTGGAGTTTCGCCTTTACGATGGCACGCTCCCGCCGGACGAGCGGAATCCGGGCAGGGGGTTGCTCCTTCGGCTCTGTTACGGGGACTATTCGGGCAATTTCCAAAAACTCCGGGAATTCTCCCGCGAGCGCGTGGCCGCCGGGTCGCTCGACGCCATGCTCCCGCGCGACCGCCGCACCGAGCGGCTGCGCATCCCGCCGGACGAAAAGTTTCTCGAGGATTTGACGGGCTGGCGCGAAGAGTTGGCCAGGGACATCTACAAAAACAATCACGGCTTGGCGGCAAGGCAGTTGAATGAGGTGGTGCAGCGGTTGCTCGACCGGATTGTGTTCATTCGCATCGCCGAAGACCGCCGCATCATCGAGCGCTACCAGCTCCGCGCCGCCGCCGAAGAATGGCGCGCGCGTGGCGGCAAGTTCTCCATCTTCGATTGGCTCCGCCCGCTATTTGAGAAAATTAACGAAGACTTCAACGGCGAAATCTTCAAGGCCAATGAGCTTCTGGAAAAGACAAGAGTTGATTCGGAAATCCTCGCGCGCATTATTGAGCGCCTATATCCGCCCAAAAGCCCCTATCGTTTTGACGTAATCGGCGTCGAGTTGCTCGGCTCAATTTACGAACGCTATCTCGGCAAGACTATCCGACCCACGGCGAAGACCGTTCGGGTTGAAGAAAAGCCGGAAGTCCGCAAAGCGGGCGGCGTCTATTACACGCCCAAATACATCGTGGATTACATCGTCAAAAACACCGTGGGCAAAATGATCGAAGGCAAGACGCCCAAGCAAATCGAGAAAATCCGCATTCTCGATCCCGCCTGCGGTTCCGGATCGTTTTTGATTGGCGCGTTCCAATGCCTGATTGACTATCACACTCAGTGGTATCTCGCGCATCCTGAACAGGAAGTTCGGCACGCGCATCCTTCGCTTGATTTCATGCGCGAAGTCCATACCGACGCGGAGGGCTCGAAGCGCCTTTCGGTCATTCGCAAGGCCAAAATTCTGCGGAACAATCTTTTTGGAGTGGACATTGACCCGCAAGCCGTCGAGATCACAATGATGAGTTTGTATCTGAAGGCCCTCGAAGGCGAGAAGTCGCAGTTGCCGCCGAAACAGCACCTCTTGCCCGAACTCAAATACAACATCATTTGTGGCAATTCGCTGATCGGCCCGGATATTTACGACCAAGGCACGCTGTTTGGCGACGCGGAGCGCGAACGCATCAACGCCTTCGATTGGCGTGGCGGGGACGCTCCCTCACCCCCTGCCCCTCTCCCCGAGGGAGAGGGTGGCCCGCAGGGAGCGGGACGGGCGAGGGCCGGCGGCCCCGTTACCTTCGGCGACACCATGCGCTCGGGCGGCTTTGATTGCGTCATCGGCAATCCGCCGTACGTGCGCATCCAGCACATGAAGGAGTGGGCGCCGTTCAAGGTCGAGCATTACAAGGAGCGTTACCAATCGGCGGGCAAAGGCTATTCTCCAG
>JAJYNF010000282.1 GCA_021786455.1 Acidobacteriota bacterium | reverse complement strand
CCGTACCCGCTTTGCGTGTTGCCCCCCAAAAAGGGGATAAAGCCAAGGTATTTGGCCATCAGCGGATAAACGTGATGGCCAAGAAAGGGTATCACTACGACATACCCCCAGAGACCGTAAACAACGCTCGGAATCGCAGCCAAAAGCTCGACGAACAAGGAAATCCACGACCGCAACATGGTCGGTATTCCTTCCGCCAAGAAGATGGCAGCCCCGACGCCAATCGGAACGGCCAACAGGATTGCAATCGCGGTGCTCAGCAGCGTGCCCGCAATCAGAAACAGAATTCCGTAATGGGCCGCCGGCAGGACTTGCTGGCCTCGAATCGTAATCGGGTTGGCGTAGAGGTTGCCCAGATTCCAATTATTTTGAGCCAGGAAGCGGACACCGTTGAACCGCAGGGCAGGCCAGGCGTAGATGACCAGGAAGGCGACAATGATCAAAAGGGTTGCCCCCAAGACGCTAGCTAGTAAGGCTGTAAGTCGGCGAAAATTCATTTTGCCGTTCCTGACACCCTGCCCCCCTGACTGCGAGGGCCAGCCCTCCTTACCTTTGCCGCATCCGCCGCGTTAATTCGCCCTAGTCAACCCTGCCGGTCAACCGCCGAAACCATACCTATTGGATCTCCCGGATTTGTGCTGTGCTGAGCTTGACGATGGCTGGCGGAAGCGGCACAAAATGCACCGCATTCATAAAATGGGGCGCGTTGCCGCCCGTTGGGCTGATTGCCCATGTGAAGAACTTTCGCAGCGCGGCCGCCAATTCCGGAGAAGGTTGCTGCCGGCTCACCAAGGCATATTCATAATTGATAATCGGATAAGACTCGGCGCCGGGGGCGAAAATCAAGCTGATGCGCTCGCCCTTTGGCGTCTTAGGAACCATGACCGCTGCCGCGGCATCGGCCGTCTTGGCAGAAGGCAGAACAAAGTTTCCGCTGCGGTTCTTCAGCAGGGCCATGCCGAGACCGTCTTTTTCAATGGCGTTCTGAAAACTCGTGCCAATGTAGGCCACCGAATAAGGATTGTCCTGGATCGCCGTGACCATGCCAGGGTTGCCTTCCGCGCCAAGCCCACCGGAAACGGGCGGCCAACTCACGGTCGTGCCGTAACTGACGCTGTTCGACCAATCGGGCGTGCTAAACGACAAATACTGAGTGAAGATGAACGTATCGCCGCTGCCGTCGGTCCGGTGCACAGGGATGATGACGTGATGCGGCAAGGCCACACCCGGGTTGAGGCTCTTGATCGCCATATCATCCCAAAATCGGATTTTGCCCTGGTAGATGGCCGCCAGCACGGGACCGCTCAGCTTGAGGTGCACGCGGTTTAGACCGGGCAAGTTGTAATTCACCATCTGCATCGAGATGGCGAGCGGAATGTTTAACAACGGGTGCTGTTTCACCAGCGCGTCGCTCATATAAGCGTCGGAAGCGCCGATCTGCACGATCCCCGCGACGGCCTGGGATATGCCGGTGCCGCTGCCCGTGGACGCCGGCGTGATCCTCGCATTGGGGTTGGCTCGGGTGTAAACCGGAACCCAAAGCTGGAAAAGCGGATAGAGCAAGCTGGAGCCCGTCTCCAGGATGTTGACGGATGCAGGCGGTGGAACCGGAGCGGCCGCCAACTTGACCGCTGGCCGGATCACCATGGTGGCCGCAATAACCAATCCCCCCATCGCCGTTGAGATTGTTCGCATTCTCCTCACAAAAGTATCCTCCCTTAGATTTGAAAATTTAATTGTTACAATCCTGTTACACTTTCGTTACACAAACCTCAGATCGGATTGCACGGCCGCGCACAGCTCCTGAGACTCTATGCCGGCAAGCTTTCATAAGTACCTCGCGCGGCGAATCATCCTGCGGTTGCGCGTGTTCGGATTCCCTGCTTTTTGGACCAACTCGCATATGTCGCGCCTATTTCCCCAACGTCGGAGCCGAGCCTGGCAGCGTGTAACGAAGGTCCAGGAACACCGAATTCAGGCTGGCGTTGCTGGGGCTGCCCGGCGCGATATACCAGGGGTTGCGCGTAAGGTACGAATATTGGCCGATAAAGTTCAGCGCGCCATATTGCGCACTTTTCCAAAGTGTTTGGTTAAGACCGAAGGTGGCCTCCTGGATGGCACGATTTTGACTGGAGGGCGAGCCGGAGTATCCGTAACCAACTAATTTGCCGTTCGTATCCAATGCCGTGTTTCGCCCCACGTAAAGCCCGCCGTAATATCCGAACAGGAGGCTGTTCTCGCGCGTATATTCAATGCCAGTGACGGTCGAGCCGGAGTGAATGAGCGAAGGGCTGCCGTTGGCTGTTACGATCAGGTCGGGAGCTTGCCCGAAAATATAACGACCGCCGCCGTCGCTCCAGAAATTATTGGTTAGGAAGCGAAAGCCCTTAAAGAGCTCAAAATTCAGGTTCACAAACCCTCCGCCGCCCGTCGCTGAATAAATTTGGCGATTCGTCGGGTTCCACAGTCTGAAGTTGCGTTCCACGCCGCCGATTTCAAAATGGAATCTGCTGGATGGATCAAGCGCCAGCTTGGCAATGACATCCGGGGCCACATTGGGCACTCCGAAGGTATTGCTACCAACGTTCAGTTCGCTCGCGTAAGTCGAGGCCAGCGCCGCTGGAAATGTAATTAGCGGGCCTCCGGCCGAGCCTCCCGCGTATTGTTCGGGACTATCCAACGCCACGGCCAAAGCCATTCGGTGGCTGGGATGATAGACAAACCGCAGCTCGGGGATGCGGCCCCATACCAGGCCAACCTGATAGTTCACGTCCATGTTTTGGGTGAAGAAAATATCGGCCGGTAAAGGCGAGATGCCCGTGCGCCCCGGGGTAATCAGGCTCCAGGTTTGCCCGCCGAGGACCTCCCAGTCACCCTTCCGAACATCAACCCAATACAGCCGCGAGCGCAGGCTGTTGCTATTGCTGGTGACCGCGGCATTGCCGGGAGATAGCCCCAGAAAATCCGATTCCATGTACCCGATGACATGGGCTCCGTGAACCTCCGCATCCACGCGAAAGCCGACACGGGAATTCTGCATGCTAAAGCGCAGCTCGCTCAAATTGGTCTGGAAATTGTTTCCGTAGGGAATAGCCGCGAAATTTGTCCCAATGCCGCTTCCTACATCGTGGTTGCGCCACTCGCTGGTGAAATCCATAAATCCCACGGGCGTAACGTAGGCACTCCCGATCTTGAACTGGAGCGGTGAATCCCCCGCGGCATTTCCGCCCTCACGGCTGGCCGGGGCAGATGACTCCGCGGTCACTTCGGGTGAGGGGGTTTCGATTTCCTTCCCGAGGACTTTCTTGGACGGCAATACCGGCGTTAGGCTGGCGACGCTCGCGTTGTCTGTTGGGCGGGACGGCAGCGTTGAGAAATTGGTTGCGGCCTGGCGAGTTCCAACTTGCGAGTCGAGTTGCTGAACCTTGTGGAGTAATTCGTTGATTTCCGATTGCTGCCGAAGCAATTGCTTTCTGAGAGCTGCCATTTGACGGTGTGTCTTGGTGTTGTCCGAGCGATGCGAAAGCCTGGACGCTCTCCGAAGGTCCGAGCTTCTTGTTCCCGAAGCGCCAACCGCGGTCGTGACCGCGAAAGCCGTTGAGACAAGAATCAGGGTGATTTGCTGGATGCTATTCCTCATGCCCATTTTTCTCCTGGTGAATTTCACTCCAAGGCCGATAATTGACTCCATCGGCAGCCTGCAATGCTTGAAAGGTAAACACTAGGCTGGCAACTTTAAGCCGTGTTGAATGGAAGATGACAATTTTGTTAAATCTGGGCTGAAGGAATAATGGAGAAAACCGGCGTCGGTTGTTTTACGCCCCGCTAGGCGAAGTCCGCGCTTTGGGCGCCCCATTCATCAAACGTGGCTCGCTACGAGGTTTTTGGTGGAGATGCTTCAGCGGGCAGCAGGAGCGTGAACGCGGATCCCCTCCCCAATTCACTTTGGACGTGGATACTCCCACCCATCCGTTCGATGATGTGCTTAACAATGGAGAGGCCGAGACCTGTGCCGCCGACCTCACGCGATCGCGCTTTATCCACCCGGTAAAACCGCTCGAAAATGCGGTCTAGGTCTTGTAAGGGAATACCGATGCCCGTATCGGTGACGATAATCTCGGCGCGTCCATCCGGCGATTGGCTGGCGCTTACCCGAACTTCCCCTTGAGGTCGGTTAAACTTGACGGCATTGTTCAGCAGGTTGACCATCGCCTGCTCAAAGCGGTGGCGTTCGCCGCTGAGAATCAGATGTTCGTCAGCCGCACACCCCAAGCTCACGCCTCGGGAGCGGGCCTCGGGATCAACAATGGCAAGGGCTGATCGTAAGGCTTCCGCGGCCGAGAAGCGTTCCACCACGGCCGATTCAGCTTTGGATTCAAGCTCTGCCAGTGTCAGCAAATCCGCCGCAACGTTGTTCAGGCGAATGGCGTGACTCTTGATGATTTCGAGGAATTGCCGGTTATGCTCCTTGTCTTCGATCGCCCCGTCCAGCAAGGTTTCAGCATAGCCGCGGATGGCGGCGAGCGGCGTGCGCAGCTCATGCGAAACATTGGCCACAAAATCCGTTCGCACACGCTCCAGCCGTTCCAGGTCCGTGATGTCGTGGAAAATAGCGATGACGCCCGGCCGCAACGGCGCGGCGACGGGCGCAGCTTGGATCTCGAGGGATCGTCCGTCAGGGCCGGCAAGCTGAATTCGCCGCTTGACCGGCTCGCCGGACACGAGTACCCGCGTGAGCACATCCAATAAGCTCGGGTCACGAACCACCTCGAGCAACGGGAGATGCTCCGCCGCCGGCCCCTTGAACCGCACCGCCCGCAGAAAAGCCTGGTTGCAAAAAGTCACCCTCAGCTCGTAATCAACCGCCAGCACACCTTCCACCATGCTAGCCAAAATAGCCTGGAGACGTCCCGATTCCAGACTAAGCCGTTCCACAACGCTCCTTAATTCTGTTGCGGCGCGGTTGAGTGATCGGCCCAGTGCTCCCAACTCGTCGTCCGTTTCCGCCAAAGCCTGCGCCGGAGAGGGCGATCGAGCCAATCCTTCGGCGAGGCGCTGGAGGCGTGTAATGCGCGCGACGAACGGCCGCGAAATGAAGTAGGCGATGGCAAACGCCAATACACATCCGAGGATGAAAACCTGCCACATGGCCCCATGGGCATCCGCCCAGGCGGCAACTCCGCTAACGCCAAGCAAGCGGCTCCAATGAGACCATTGGAGACCCGCCGCAAGGAGAACCACGGCGACCGCGAGCACGATTCCCAACCAGACTTTTCGGAAGATAGAACTGCGGAAGGTTTTCAGCAAGGCGGCCTCGACGCCATCGCGGCGTCAGCTTTCTTGAGCTTCGCCAGGCTCAATAACAAAGCGGTAGCCCGCGCCACGGACGGTTTGAATGTACCGAGGATCCTCAGGCTCAGGTTCGATCTTTTCGCGCAGACGCCGGATGTGAACGTCCACGGTGCGTGGCGTTACGAAGCGGTCAGTTCCCCAAACCTCGTCAAGGAGCCGGTCGCGGCTAAAAACTCGGCGAGGCTGGGCCATAAGAAAGCGGAGCAGCTTGAACTCAAGCGTCGTCAACTCAACCGGCTTGCCGCGCACTCGGGTTTCTCGCGTCGCAGTGTCCAACCGAACGTCGCCCGCCTGGATAACTTCAGGGAAAGACCCAGCGCGGTCACGGCGGCGCAGAACCGCCTTGACGCGAGCCACGAGCTCGCGGGGGCTGAAAGGTTTTGTGACGTAATCATCTCCGCCAATTTCAAGGCCCACGATCCGATCTACTTCGCTGCCCTTGGCGGTTAGGAAAATCACTGGAAGCGATTGAGTTCGCTCCTGGCCGCGCAGCCGCCGGCACAGATCCAGACCGTCGTCGTCCGGCAGCATGATATCCAGAACAACCAGATCGGCGGATTCGCGCCGCAGGTGCTCGAAGCCTTGCCGGCCGGACGCAAATACCTCGACATCGAACCCTTCCTTGCGAAGGTTGTAACGCACCAGCTCGGCCAAATCCTTCTCATCTTCAATGACAATAACGCGCTGCCGCATATCTTTTGGAGACTCGAGTCCCGATTGTAACATCCAACGGAAAGGCCGGATAGACTTCCCCTGGCGCTCGCCGTAGGGCCAAGATGGATCGGCAGTGTTGCCCCATCGCTATTTCCGACGTGGGCCACGGAGCAAGTTCGCCAGGGAAATGGTCGGTGGGCTCTCAGCCGGCCGGTAACGCCCGTGCGCCTTCCCGACGCCGCCCCGAGCGAAAGCCGACACCATGTGAATCTCGCTTGGCAGTCCTCCAAATCAATTGGGGAGCGATGCCAGTTGTTGCTTGATCGCGTCAGTAAGGGTTGGATTGGAAGCGTATTCTCTTTGGAGTTGAGCGTATATTTGGCGCGCGCGATCAGGCTGGAGGCTGGAGTACATTTGGGCCGTCGCCATGAGCGCCGTGGCGCGCGGCACCGTCAGTGTGGGGTGTTGTGAAAGGTCCTGATAAATTTTCTGGGCATTGCTCGTCTCGCCTGCCTTCGCGTATTCGTTGGCGAGAGCGAACCGCGCGAGCGAAGCAATCTCACGGTTAGAGTCGCGCGCGGTTGACTCAAGGAGCTTCATCGCCGCCGCATCCTTTCCGAGCTGAGCCTCACAGATGGCCGCGTGGATTCGGGCGTAGGCGGCGGCGTCCGTGCGAGGGTATTTCGCGGCCACAGCCAAAAACTTGCTGAGCGCCTTCTGATACTTTGCCCGCGCCGTGGGAAATGAAAGTTCGCCGGAAGATAACGTACCCGGCGCGACCGCGCCCACATAAGCGTTGAAGGTTTTAATAGCCGCGCCCAACGTCACGTTGGCGGCGGCCTCCTGGCGACTCGAATAGCCCTTGAGCCCGATGACCCCTCCCACAATGACCGCGATTACCGCGCCGCCGCCGGCCAGCGCCCGCCAGTTCTTTCGGGCAAACCGTTCCAGCGTCTCTATGTTGTCGCGAAATTCGTCTTGCTTCAGTTCACGGCGGGTCAGCCGGTCCAAAGTCTTTTCTCCTTAAACTCTCTTTGCCCATGTTAACAACGCAGCCGCGTCGGGTCAACCCACGGTGTTGAGGTGTACGCGATGAGCCGCCACCGATTCCAGTCCAGAGCGTAATTCGCGAGGCGCAACTGGATTTCGACTCCATTCCGCATTGATAGGGCCTGCGATGGGCCCTCCCGTTCTCTTGAGCCGGATAATTGGCCCTAGCAGATGCTTTGACGCTGATATGAAGCGCTCTTCCCGCGGCAGAGCACTCATGGAAAGGAAATGCGTGGCGGAGAGGCAGGGATTCGAACCCTGGGTACAGCTTTTGGCCGTACAACGGTTTAGCAAACCGCCGCCTTAAGCCACTCGGCCACCTCTCCGAACTGAAGCCGCGCAAAGCGAAGTCAGCCTCAATAAAACAAATATTTTCGCCAGCGTTCGTCGGATCGCCCCAGCACCCGCATAATTTGCCGGCTGGTGTGCAAGGTAAAAGGACGAGGCGAACGCCGCAGAGTAAGTCCCGCTTCCTGCGGCAGGCGGTCTCCTTTCAGATTGTTGCACCGATGGCAACAAGCAACGAGGTTATCCCAATCGGTGTGCCCACCGCGGGACCGGGGGATGACGTGGTCCAGGGTTAACTCGGAAGCCGGCAAAGCGCGGCCACAAAACTGGCACGTGTACCGGTCCCGAATCAGTATGTTCTTTCTCGACAAAGCGCGAACCTGATGGGGAATACGGCGAAACTCTGTCAGCCGAATCACCGAAGGAACTCGCAGGCCCAGCCGTGCCGAATGAACAAAAACTCCGTCCTCCTCTTCGGCTGTTGCCACGCCTTTCAGCACCAGCACGATGGCTCGCCGCACGGCCGTAACGTTAACCGGTTCATAGGTAGCGTTTAGCACCAGAACCGGCGACTGTAGCAATCGTTGGTGAGCCTCCGACATGGGTTGCCCCCGCCTCCGGGGCGTTGGCGAAAATTCATTATGTCCGGTCCTCCGCCCTCGCGTCAACCTCCGCGGCCAGGGCAACAGACGCGTCAGGGAATTGCGGCGTCGAGCGCGCCACGGCTAGGGCAAAAACCTGCCGAGCTCCAGCCGCTTTAAGCGCCGCAGCGCAAGCTGACAGAGTCGAGCCGGTAGTCATCACATCGTCCACCAGAACGATCTTCCGCCCGCGGCAGCGTTCCGGCCGGCGGACTCGGAATCCGCCTCGGACGTTTTCGCGTCGCGCGGCAAGGCTGAGGCCCGTTTGGGGCGTCGTGGGCCGAACTCGCGCTAAAAGACTCGCCTCAACTTGGAGTCGGGGGTTGAAACGCGCCCTCCGCAGCGACTTGGCCAACGCCCGCGCCAGAAGACAGGACTGGTTGAAGCCTCGCACCTGTTCACGCGATGGATGCAGCGGCACGGGAACTATCATCGGCGATTCCAACTCGAGAAGGGCTTGTTGCCGCTGCCATACCCAACCCAGCAGCAACCCGAGTCTTTGAGCCATCCGCTCACGCCGGCCAAACTTCAATTGCAGGATGCACTGGCGCAGCACTCCGCCATAAAGCCCGTAAACCCGCGCCCAGTCAAAATGAAAAGGATGTATTCGGCAAACGCCGCAGAGATAATCCGGCGAATTCCCCGGCCATGTCGTGGCGAGTGGCAAGCCACAGCGAGCGCAGACAGAGCCCTCCCACGGCTGGACGCTCTCCCGGCACGCCCGGCAAATACCCAGTGCTCCCCACTCTTGAATTTCACTACCGCAGACGGAACAGTTCGACGGAAGAACGACTGCCAGCAGGCTTTGAGTCAATTCGCGGAACACAATGCGCGAAAAAAACTGAGAATCAGCCCCGGTGAGCTTCGTCTTGGGAGTCGCCGGCGACTAAGGAGAATATCAGAGCAATCCCTGCTCCTGCTTTTCCTGGCACTCGATACAATGCCGGGCCCACGGAACCGCGTCCAGCCGCTTAGCCTGAACCTCTTCCTGACAAGCGACGCACAGACCGTAGGTCCCGCTATCTAGCCGTCCCAGCGCCTCATTCACGAGCTGTAATATCCGCCGGTTATCGTCACTCTGATGAAACAGGAACTCCTTTGTGTAGGAATTGGCGGCTTTGTCGGCTAAGTCCTGGGTTACCTCTTCGTCGGCCTCGCGCCCGTCGTGGTCGGACTTCGAGACCAAGCGTAGCAGTTCCTCTCGCTTTTCCAGCAGGCGCTTCTTGTAAATTTCTGCCTTCTTCTTGTCCATAGTTAACGATCCCGCATCGTCCCGAAAGCTTCCATTCTATTAGCCCCGCTCTAAGGCTGTCAAGCTGGCGCATCGAGTGGTGTCACGACCAAATAGTATCAAGCAGCTTAATGGAGTTGGTGATGACTCCCTGGGCGGACGGCTTGCGGTTGCAAACGCATTCTCGCAACGCCGCTTTGGGTTCCGTTTGGCGGCGAACCCGCGATGGAATCTGCGCCGCGGGATCGCCTCGCCGTAACCCCGCGCGCGCCCACGCCCAGGAAATCCGGGCAGCCCGCCACCGCCCGCCGCGCCCGGCGTCGGGCCCCGTTTCCAGCGCGGTGTCCCGCATAATTGTTTACGGCGCGACCGTCATTTGGAGGCCCGATGATTTTTATCGGGCCGAGCAACCTGCTTGTTTCGCGGCAGAAAAGCAGATTCCTGGCTTCG
>JAJYNF010000292.1 GCA_021786455.1 Acidobacteriota bacterium | reverse complement strand
TCGTCCTGCTGGATGCCGAGTCGCTCCGCCGTTTGCGGGTTGATCTCTACCCAGCTTCCCCACATGACGGTGGACAAAATTTCCGGCATTTCCTGCAACCAGGGCAAAAGGGCCAGCGAACCGTCCAAAAATTGCTGGGATTCGTAGGGCAAGAAAAGAAACGGAAACTCACCCGGATCACCGGAAAATTGGGCTTCTTCATCCAGTCTCGCTGAGGCGGGCGGTGGAACTTGATGACCTTGCGCCGAACGGCCCGCTTGCGAGCTCCACCATCCGCCCTGCTTCTCTGCTTTCGACCAAAACTCGTCGGCGCTCGATGCCACGATCGAACCTTTTTCTTTCGCCAGCGGATCAAAAGCTTCACGCAACATTTCTTCGTAATTCTTCCACGGCAGGGCCTTACTCACGCCGCCGCCCAGTTGTCGCGCCACTTCCAGCAGCACGTCCGGCATGGCGCGCGTGTGATGCAGAGGCTTCATAGCCGGACGAGCAAGGCTCGCCACCGCCTCCAACGAGCCCGACTCAGGAACATCATTCATCCAGGATTCGAGCGGCGTATGATCCGGCAAAATCAGGTCGGCCAGAATGCTGGTTTCATCGAAGAAACCGCCAAAGCTAGCGATGAATGGAATTTTTTCAATGGCCTCTTTCGTTCCGGCATCCGGCAGAGCATAGACAGGGTTTGCCCCATCGAGCAGCAAAACTCTGGGTTGGTTCCCGGCGACGGACCCGACTGCCGCTGGCAAGCCCAAAAGAGCCGTCAAGGATGCGTAATCGCTGGTAACTGGAGCAGGTAACCCTTGGGCGTCCGCCATGCCCGGCGGAGCGGGAGTGAAGTAGATGCCGCCCGGTTGCTTCACGCTGCCGAGCAAGGCGTTGAGCGCGTTCACCGCAAGAGCGGTGAAAAGCCCGTTGGTCTGAGCCAGCGGCGCGCCGCCCATGATGACCACCGCCGGCGGATGCGAGGCCATATCCTGCGCCACTCGCCGAATCGCTGCGGCGGAAACACCGCTGGATGCCTCGACTTTTTCGGGCGTGAAGGCTGGTAGCCCGTCCGACCATCCCTGAAAGTACGCCCCCGCCCACGCTGCGGCCGAAGCGGAACGCAACTTTTGCGTGATGATGACGTTTGCTATCGCCAGCGCCAGCAGACCCTCCGCGCCCGGACGGGCCGCAATCCACTGGTCGGCGTTGGCGCCGGTCTCGGACATCCGCGCTTCGATCTGGATCAACCTTCCGCGGAGGTTAGGACGCCCTTGCCGCATCACGCCGTAAGCCACGTTTTGCGCGACCGGCGAGTTCCAAGTGCCCAAAAAATCCACCCCGAATGAGAGCACGTAATTGGAGTTTGCCAGATCAAACGTAGGCAGTTGCGGGTGGCCAAAACTGAGAGCGTTGGCGTGCCGCAAAACCGCCTCTTCATAGAATTGGTAGAAAATCGGGGGAGGGGCTGAAAAGGCTTTAGCAAAGCTCTCCAACAGCACTCGCCGCTGTCCCCGCGTGGGACTGGCCACTATGGCGAGAGCGTTCGTTTGGCGGGCGGAAGACAAGGACGCCAGTTGAGCCGCCAGTTCTCGGATACCTTCTTCCCAGCTAATCTCCTGGAATTCTCCGGAGCCCCGAGCGCCGGAGCGCTTGAGCGGGTGGCGGATCCGGTCGGGATGATAAGTCACCTGAAGCGCGGCTTGGCCGCGGGGGCAGAGCTTGCCGTGGTTCACGGGGTGGTCGGGATTGCCTTCAATCTTTTTGGCAAGCCCCATCTTGATGAGCCCAAGTTGTCCATGACGGGTTACCTCGGCCTCGCCTTCCATAACCCGCACGCTCGTGCCGCATCCCGCAGGGCACATCCTGCAGACGCTCGGCCGCCACACGGCAATTCCCGGAATCAGGTCCGTCTCGGGAATGAATCGGATGAGTTGGCGCTCCGGCTTGCCGCAGGCGTCGAGCGCGGCCGTCGC
The DNA here is from genome assembly GCA_021786455.1 of Acidobacteriota bacterium. GTDB lineage: Bacteria > Acidobacteriota > Terriglobia > UBA7540 > UBA7540 > JAKCCV01. The sequence continues at coordinate 7,731 of JAJYNF010000292.1, read as the reverse complement.
GCCGCCCACCGCCGAGATTTTCAGGAAATTCCGTCGTTCCATAAGCTAAAAGTGGCAGGTGGTGCAATCCACCGGCGCGTGCTTCATGCGGTGGCAGTTGAGGCAAAACCCCATTGTCAAATTAACTTTCCGCACGGCTACGGTCTGGTGCCTCATGTCGCCGTGGCAGGTGGCGCAGTTGATGCCTGCCCGAATGTGCGGAGCATGCCAAAACCACACGTGCGCGGATGGATAGAACCAGTAAACCCGCTGCCAGGGAATATCCTCTCCTTTCGCATAATAGGCGGCCACTTTTTTGATTTGAGGATTGTTGGTATCAATGACCTGGTGGCACGCCATGCACAGCTTGACGCTGGGCAACGAGGCATTCGGCCCCTGGTCCACGCCTGCGTGGCAGTCCGTGCATTGCATCCCGTGCGCTAAGTGGATTTCGTGGGTAAAGGCAATCGGCTGCTTGGGAGGTGCCGGCACGATATCGAAGTAATCTTGCAATGCACTCAGAATCGTCGGGTGAGCCGGCGTGAAAACTGGGGAAATATTGTACGCCTGGGAAGCTGGGTCGTGCCGGGGTCTTAAAGAGCAGGAAAGCGTCGTCCCGAGGCAACTGGCCACAACTGCCCACACCAAAGCGGCCCGCCATTTTGTAAATGCCGCCATGCTCGTTTTACCATTGCCAGTTCGGCCTCAGTTCCGAACAGCGAAATTAAATCACGAAGAGTCTCGGCGTGTCAACAAAATTTATTCGGTGACACACGAGGGTTATTTTGCAGTCATGCCCGGCCGCAAGGACCGCTTTGTCCGCGCGGAATAGCCGGCGCGGCTCACGCATCGCTCTCGAAGGCTCGCTCCATTTCTTCCCGGCCTTCGGCGGACGCGCCGCTTGCTTTGCCCCACTGCCAACTTGATGGAAAGCGGCTGTACATCGGGCGCAATTTCGAGTAAATATGTCCTGATGGAGGCGGAAAGCAATGGGATCAAGTGCCCGGGGGAAAAAGCCTGGCGCGGGAGGATCGGGAGTTTCTCCGTCAAGCTGCCCTGGAATCGCCGCCTTCGAGAATTCCGCCGGTCAAATCGCACAAGATCCTCATGAACGAACTCGCTTTCGAGCGGCGACGACAATTCTGCGCACGGTGCGGGCAGTTGATGTTTGAATTCTTCCGCTCGCCGGACGGCCACTTTGGCGTGGCGCAAGAACTTGGGCGGGGCCGGGGCGCGGGGCTGTCGGAAGTGGTCTGCCGAACCTGTGGCGCGCGCTATCGCCTGCTCGACCGCGTCAACCCCATGGGGCAGTCCATCGAGCGGACGTGAGGCTTCAACGCAGCGGGGCCGGCGGTTTTGCAATCGCATGAGAAGTCCAAGACGCTGGCGCCCTTCGTATCGGCAAAGGTGAAACCGGATGGCTGAATTTTCGTTCACGCCTGAAAACCTGAGTTGGTATTTGACCGAAAAGGGGTTGGTTGGCGACGCCAGCGGCCTCGGCATTCGGGCGCTCGGCGGCGGCGTTTCCAACGTAGTTCTGTTAATCGAAGGCAACGGCGTGCGATGGGTGGCCAAACAATCGCTGGGGAAATTGGCAGTCCAAGATGATTGGCGGTCGGATCGCTGCCGCGTCTTTCGTGAAGCTGAGGCCATCCGCTATCTTGGTTCGAAATTGGACCCGGGCAGCCTGCCCGCTGTGATCCACGTTGACGAGGACAATTATTTCTTCATCATGACGGCCGCGCCGCCCGGATCATCCGTGTGGAAACAATCGCTGCTGAGTGGCAACGTCGAGATGCCCATCGCCCGACAAGCTGGCCGGCTGTTGGGACGATTGATTAACGTCTGCCGCTCCCACTCCGCCGCCTCGGCTGTTTTTGAAGACCGAACCGTTTTCGACCAGCTTCGCATGGATCCCTACTACCGCACCGCGGCCCAACGCCACCCTGACGTAAAAAGGCCACTGGAAAAGCTGATTGAAGACACGTGGCAGGTTCGCGCGGCGCTCGTCCACGGCGATTACAGCCCCAAGAACATGCTGATTCGCGGAGAGAGGATTTTCCTGATTGATTTTGAGTGCGTTCATTGGGGAGACCCGTCGTTTGACGCGGGGTTTTTGCTCAACCATCTGTTGCTGAAGGCGTATCATCAGCCTTGCTATCAGCGGGCCTATTTTGCAGCGGCGCGCGAGTTCTGGGCATCGCTGGCGGCGGAGCTTGACGCCTCGCCCTTGACAGATTTCGAGCCACGAACTCTTCGCCATCTTGGCGGTTTGATGCTGGCCCGCATAGACGGCAAGTCTCCGGTGGAATACATCCAGGACGACGAAACCAAGAATCGGGTTCGGAGAACCGCCAAGCGAATTTTGCTCGAGGAGCCAAAACGATTGGAGATTGCCCTGAGTATGGTTCTTCAGGGCCTCGCCTAAGCGCGTTGCCTGCGGAGCCGAGAAGGGGTCTGGCGGCGCGCCCCACAAAAGAGGTTGCCAGGAAAAAACGTGGCCCGAATCGCGCAAATTCACGCCCGAGAAGTGCTCGACTCGCGGGGAAACCCGACGGTCGAGGTGGACGTCTTGCTCGACGACGGCGCCCGGGGACGGGCCATCGTTCCCTCGGGGGCTTCGACGGGCAAGCACGAAGCTTTGGAGCTACGCGATAGCGCGTTGGCGCGGTACCAGGGCCGTGGCGTCCGAACAGCGGTTCAAAACATCCAGCGGGAAATCGCGCCGGCTCTGGTTGGCATGGAAGCCAACCACCAATCCGCCGCCGACGCCAAAATGACGGCCCTCGATGGAACGATCGCCAAATCTCGGCTGGGAGCCAACGCCATTCTGGGAGTTTCTTTGGCGATAGCGCGGGCCGCGGCGGCCTCGGCCCGTCTGCCACTTTATCGCTATTTAGGGGGGCAGGCTGCCCGTGGACTGCCGGTGCCCATGGTGAATATCCTGAGCGGCGGTATCCACGGCGGAGGCAATTTTGATTTTCAGGATTTCATGGTCCTTCCGCTGGGCGCGAAGCGATACGCGGAGGCGCTCGAGAACGCGGCGGCGGTTTACCGGGCCATGCAAGGTGTGCTCCAGGCGCGGGGCGTTTACTTGCCTGGGGTCGCTGACGAAGGCGGCTACGCTCCCCGCCTGGCGGCGAATGAGGCCGGATTCGAGATGATGACGGAAGCGATTGAGCGGGCCGGCCTTGAGCCGGGCAAAGACGCGGGCATCGCCGTGGATATGGCGGCCAGCCATTTCTACCAAAATGGCAGTTACCGGTTGGCGGCGGAAGGTTGCCGGCTGACTGCTCAAGATTTGGTCGGACGCATCGAAGAATGGGTGGCTCGCTATCCGGTCGTTTGCATCGAGGATGCTCTCGCGGAAGAAGATTGGGAAGGCTGGCGGTCGCTCACCGAGCGGCTCGGCGGGCGTTGCCAACTCGTCGGCGATGACCTTTTTGTCACTCATTGCCGCCGTTTGCTCAAGGGAATCCGAGAAGGCGCGGCGAATTCCATCCTCATCAAGATGAATCAGGTTGGCACGCTGACAGAAACCCTGGAAGTGGTCGCGTTGGCCTGTCGAAACGGCTATCAGCCGGTGGTCAGCGCACGCTCCGGAGAAACTGAAGATGATTCCATCGCCGATCTGGCGGTCGCGTTGGGAGCGCCGCAGATCAAAATCGGTTCCGTCACGCGCTCCGAACGGCTGGCCAAATATAACCGCTTGCTTCGCATTGAAGAGGAGCTGCGAGCATAGGCCCGTTGGAAGCCCGAGCCGAAGCTGCTCGGAGAAAGAAATTTGCTTGGGTTAAGATAAATTCGAGCTGCCGCCGTCAGCTCTCAGAAAATGCTGGATGCCTGCCATGGGGTAACCATTCGACTCCTTTTACATCCAACCAGAAGAATGCTTTCTAGAATTGAGACGAGTCCGGCGGGATTGGACGGGCCAATCGCTTTGTGCATGGGGTTCGACGCATGACGCGCGCGTGTCCTCGGTTAAGAAAACTGGTGTTTGGAATTGCCCTGACCTGGTGTATAGGCCCCGTGGCGGCATTCTCCTACGAACGCCCCAACTTCCAGCCGGGCTTTAATTTTTTCTCTCGCAAGCAGGACGTTGCGGTCGGTCGAAAAGCGGCGGCGCAAATGGATCGAACGCTTCCTCTGGTTAGAGATCCCGTCGTGGTCCGTTACGTGAATGGGCTCGGCAAATACTTAGCCCAATACGCGCCGAACCAGAACGGTTTCAAGTATGATTGGACGTTTCAAGTGGTGAATAGCAATCAGATTAACGCCTTTGCTCTGCCGGGCGGCTACATCTTCCTCAACCGAGGCGCCATCGTGGCGGCGCAAAACGAGGCGCAAATCGCCGGCGTCATCGCCCACGAAGAGGGCCACGTGGTGATGCGACATGGCACCCATCAGGCCTCGGAGAAGCTGCTTGCGGATGCTCCCTTAGAAATTCTTGCCGGTTACTTGGGACAAAGTGGCAGCCTGCTGGACACGCTTGCTCAAATGGGGATTGGGTTCAGCGTCAACTCCTTCTTCCTGAAAAACTCCCGCGACATGGAAGCTCAGGCGGATCAAGTCGGAACTTACATTCTTTACCGCTCCGGGTACGACCCTTACGCCATGGTGCAATTTTTCCAAATCATTCAAAAAAAGTATCCTCAACAGACTGCGCAATTTTTTTCTGACCATCCGAATCCTGGCAATCGGATTGAAGCTGTGGGTCGGGAGGTTCCCGAGCTCGGACCGCCGAGACCTTGGAAAACGAACAGCCCGGCGTTTGAGGCGGTCAAACAGCTTTTGCTGGCCATGCCTCCACCTCCCAAGCCCGGAACCGGCGGGTAAGCGCAACGGTTGGGGGGTGCAGCAGTCCATGGCGGAAACAGCTTAAACTACCCTTCGTATGGAGACGCACCGATGAACCAAATGGTATTACGGGTACGATCAAAGAAAAAACTGAACGAAGTGGCTCGCGATTTGGAGGCTGCGGCGCAACGCAACAAATTCGGGGTGCTGGGTGTGCACGACCTCAAAGCCAAGATAATTGAAAAAGGGGTTGAATTCACCCGCGACTGCCTGATTTTCGAGGTCTGCAATCCGCAACAGGCCAAGCAAGTGCTTGAAGCGAACGCTGAAATTTCCACGGCGCTCCCATGCCGCATCGCGGTCTATTCGGAGGGCGACGGTATCACGCTAGCGACCCTCCAGCCGACCGCGATGCTCGCGATGTTCGACGCGCCCGGCCTCGCGTCCGTCGCCGAAGAAGTGGAGCGGACGATTCTCGGCATCATGGAAGCCGCGGCGAGCTAGGGGCGAAACTTCACGTTGCGCATCAGAGGAGCTTCGGGGAGCAGCGATGGAATCAAAACCGTTTACGCTCGGCGAATTTGTGCGGTTGCTTCCTGAACTGATCACAGCTTACGTTGTTGGATGGATGCTGATTGCGCGCGATTTTTTTGTCAGAAGCTCCCGGCGCAACCCCCGCTGACCGACTCCGGAGAGCGGTCGGGGCGCCACGCAGCAGGAAGTTTGGCGACTTGTGAGAGTCACGGGGACAGGTCGCGGCGAGGGATTTTTTCGAGCACCCGCGCCGCTAATTCCTTTTCGCCCGCCGCGTCGAGCGCGCGGGCTTCCGCTTGATACGCCTGCCAATAATGGGGCGCCACGACGCGCGCCGCATGGAACTGGGCGGCAGCTTGGCGATAGTGCTTGAGCTCCATCAAGCACGTTCCGTAATAAAACCGTCCTCCCAAATCCTGCGGATTCAGTTTCACCGCCTTGGCAAAGTACTGGACGGCTTTCGCATACTCACCGTCAGGGAAATAGACCGCCCCCAGCGCATCATACCCTTGATAACTCGTAGGGGAAACGCTGATGACCTTCTTGAAATCGCGGATGGCTTGCCGCCGATGACCGAGCCGCAGCGCAATCCGCCCCATGGCCAAATAATAGTCATGGGCTAACCCAAGAGGCCACGAGCTTTCCTGATTGAGTTTCCAAGCACGGTTGTATTCATCCATGGCCGCCTGGAGATTCCCTTCCCGGTATTCAAAGTCCAGGCCCATGGCCATGTAGAGGAGGGGCGAGCGCGGCGATTGGCGCAGCGAGTAATCAATAAGCTTGTCGCTGCTGTCCCAGTGAGGAATATATCGCATCGTCTCCACGGTGAAGGCAATTCCGGCTACGACCAGCGCCGCGGCGCCCACGGATTGGAATTCGAGTCGGCGGGTATGCGCCGGCAACCACTCCAGCGCCAGCAAGCCTACAGCGAGGCACGGCCCGACCGAAGGCAAATAATTAAACCGATCGGCGAGTTGGGGAAAGCTCAATTGCCGGATATCCAGCACCGGGAGGAGGGCGATGGGCCACCACATCATCAAAAACGCCAGACGAGCATCCCACTTGCGGATCCAAAACGTGCTCAAAATCACCGCCAACGTGATCCACGGCCACGGCGAGTCAAAACTTGCGCCCAAGTGGAACATGCGATAGACGCTCAGGTGGTCCGGCCAAAGAAGCAGGCGCGCATGATCGCCCAACAGGCCAAACGCGGCTTCGATCACCTTCCGATCGGGATGCCAAAAGTGATGGCTCATGCTAAGGTAGCCGAGCGCCCATCGTCGCAGAACCAAGTACACCCCGAGAGCCGCCAAATAAGCGCTCCAGCGAAAGCCCCGACGTACAAGCGGCGCTCTCTCGCCCAGGAAGAACCACCACGCGAGCAACAGCAACGGAAAGCTGACTGCCATTTCCTTGAATAACAGGGCCGCCAACAACGCCAGCGCCGACCAGGCGGTCAGCCTCGCCTGGCGCGCTGGCTCGCTCTCGGCGCGAAGGAAGAGCAAGAAGGAGATGAGGCAGAAAAACCCGCAGCCCAGATCCGGCAGGCAGGCAATCCAGGCGACCGCCTCGACATGAATGGGATGAAGCGCCCACAACAACCCGCCGCCAAAAGCCGCCGTGGCGTTCAGCGTCAGGCGAAGCCCCAAACGATAGACCAATACCACCGTGGCCGTGTACAACAGCAGATTCAACAGGTGAAAGGGGAAAGGATTCGGACCCGCAATGCGGTAAAGAATCCAATAGCAAACAAATTGGAGAGGGCGATAAAAATTCGTCGCCGCTCCTGCAAACGACCACACCGAGCCGAGGAAAATCTTTTTCCAGAGATGCGGGTTCTTGATATAGGGATTTTGGATGATTTGCGGATTGTCATCGTAAACAAAGTCGTTCGCCAAGGTCCCCGAAAAGACCAAAAGCGTGATGGCCACGAGCAAGCCTTGCGCCGCGATGGGATTCCGTTCAAGCCAGCGCCCAAACCGCTGAAACGGGTTCTCCGGGTTGGCTCTTTCGGTTTGACTGGCAGAATCAGAAACCAAATCACCGCTCCACGCTGATTAGCGGCTCATTATACAAGAACATGGCGTGTCGAGATTCCACGTTTCAGAAGATCCGCAAATGGAGCGTCAGATATTTTTTGGGATGCTTTCGAAAAACCGACATAAAATTGGCGAAGGATTTCATTCCAGCATTCGCGTTGTTAAAAAGGCTCGGGTCGGTGGAGAGCTTGCCGAGGGTTCCTTGGCCTTGGTCAATGCGGGTCGCAAGCACGTCCACTTTTTGCACGGTGTCGTTGACGCGGTCGTAAAGTTCAGGGTCGGTCGCCAATTTTCCCAGCGTCCCTTTGCCGCTATTGATGTTGTTCATCAGGACGCTGGCTTGAGTCGAGACCTTTTTCAGATTGTTGTAAATGGAAGGATC
>JAJYNF010000142.1 GCA_021786455.1 Acidobacteriota bacterium | reverse complement strand
ATGGCGGAAGGCCGATAGGCCATTGCGCACTCCGCAATGGGCGCTTTCCGCCGGACTTCAGCCGGCCCTTCGCTCCCGTCGGGAGGCATTCTGATAAGCTGGATGGAGATGCATAGAGCCATGAAGCTCCGCCGGATTTCGCCTCTTTTATGGGTTCCGGCGGCCCTCCTCGTCCGAGCGCCCGCTAGCGCCATGCCCGCCGCCGCCCACCTCAAACCCGCCGCTCGAACCGCCGGTTTATCGCTAGCCTCTGCCCAGGCTTTCCAACGCAAATGGCAGAGGCTCTCCGAGCCTGCGCCTTCGTCTGATTCCTTGGCTCCGATCATCGTCACGGATCAGGAAGTCAACTCTTACCTCAAATTCTATGGCTCGACATTTCTTCCACCCGGCGTTTATCGCCCCATCCTTCACATCGAGCCGACTGGCGTGCAGGGAACCGCCGTGGTCAACTTTGACCAACTCAACAGCTCCGAGAGCCAAAGCAACGAGCTGGGAGGGAGCTTGCTGGGCTTGCTGTTCAAGGGATGGCAGCCCGTTCGCGCCTTCGGCAGGATCGTGGCCAGCCCCGGTGCTTGCGCCCTGACGATCCAGAACGTCCAAATCGGCGAAACCCAGCTCAATGACTGGCTGGTGAACTGGCTCCTTCAGACCTACGTGGAGTCTAAGTATAAAATTGATCTGAGCCAACCCCTCAAACTCCCTCCCTACGTCTCTCGCCTGGCGCTTGCCGGCGGGGAGGCGGTTTTTTACCGACGCCGGGGAGGCAAATAGATGCCTGAAAGGCAAGCCGGCGGGTGGGCCCGGATTAAGGCGTTTTTGAGCTGAGCCGCTTTAGAACAGCCCGACGAAGAGATTTTGGCGACTCCATGACCTCGCGCCGCCGTTACAGGATGTATCAAGCCGAGACCGGAATTTCCTACCGATACGGTTTTGCCTTTGATCGTCGCGTCGTCCGACCCGAAGGGCAGGGAAGCGGAACCGATTTCGTTTTCATGGTGACGGCTGACCAGGATGTGCCGTTCGTGATGCGCGTGTTTCTGGCGGACCGCGCTCTGGAGGCCTGGAGCAAGGCTCATGGTTCGGGCCTCAGCTCGAGCGAACAATATGCCGCCGCCAAACTTCGTCTGCTTCAAGCTTTCGATCAGGAGCTCTCGCTCCGCGACAAGTGGCTCGCTTGTGTGGTGGACGAAACCAATCTCGATGAGCTTCTTGGCCCGCTTCAGCTTGTCTGAGCGCGGAACCCGCCAGAGCCCGCAATGGCCTATCGGCCTTCCGCCATCTTGAGGTTGGGAAAGCCCTCGTTCCGCAGTCTCGATGCCAACATATTTGCTTGTTGCCAGTAATGGAACGGGCCGATTCGCACCTCGTATCCGGTAACTCGCGCCGGGATGGGCCGAATGTGAAGACCTCTGAGCCCCATGTGCCAAAGATGTTGTGCCGTCAGCCGAGCGCCAACAACATGAGGATACACGCCGGCCGAAACCAGAATTGTTGGCGGCCCTCCAAATTGAGAACTCTGACGAATCAAGCGAACTTGAGTCATGCCCAAACGTCGGAGCCGCGCGCCGGCCGTTGCGGCTTGCCTCGGATTCACAAAAGGCCCCACGAATACCATGTATCTCGTAGGCTGACGGATAGGCTGAATGTGGACTTCCGCCACGCCCAGCCGCGCTAGCTTTTGAGCGCCAAAGTTCGCTCCGATGACCCGTGGGTATTTCCCCGCCACGATGAAAATAGGACGCGCGGCAACGTTGCCTTGGGGCAAGTTAATTGGCTGACGGACAGGCGCAACGTTCTGGGCCGCTGCGCTCGTGGCAGCGATGGCTTGGTTTTGCGATTTAGCTTCGGAAGGCGGCGCGCCCAACACTCCTCGGGTTGCGGTGGCCGAAGGGCTTGCGGCTGCCGCCGGCGGAAATGGTGTTGACGTGGAACTCGCGGCGGGCAGTGTTGAAGCTGGGCGGATCAGATTTGCCACGGGTTTTTCCGTCGCGGGGATCGGTTGAGGGTGAACGGGAAAAACCGCTGTTGTCGGAGGGCCCGCCGTGCTGGGGCTCAGCCGCATGATCGTCGTGCCGTTCGGCCCGAGCGCCGGCTTGGATATAGCAAGTCGCGCCGCCTTCCAGACGGCCCACAAGAACCCGCCTTGAATGACCAGTGGGATTAAACCAGCCAGCAGCCACACCCGCCAACCACTTCGCCGGGTGACCGCCGCCGTGGCGCGGGTGGCCACGACCGCCGCGGCTGCCGACTTTCGATAGGGAAGCGGGGTGGTCGTGGCGGGCGAGAGCTGGCTGATTTCCGCATCCAATTCAGCCACGGATTGAAAGCGCCGGGCAGGGTCTTTTTCGAGGCAGCGATGGATGATCCCCTCCACTTCTGCCGGAACCGTTGGAGCACTGGCGCGCAGGCTCGGCGGCGGCTCTTGCACCTGTTTCAAAGCCACGGCAATCGGCGTGTCTCCGCTAAATGCCGGCGTCCCCGTCAAGCATTCGTAAAGAATCAACCCCAGCGCATAGACGTCCGTGCGCGCGTCCACGGCCTGCCCCTGCGCTTGCTCTGGAGCCATGTACTCCGGCGTGCCGATGATGGAGCCGGTCGTGCCGGTAGAAATCTCGAGCGAACGGGCAATCCCGAAATCCATCAGCTTGACGTGGCCGTTTCGGTCGAGCATGACGTTTTCAGGTTTTAGATCGCGGTGAATAACGCCTTGCCGGTGCGCTTCCTCGAGGCCGGCGCAAATCTCCCGCGCTACGGCGAAAGTCTTGGTCAAGGGCAAGCCGCCAAAACGATTGAGCACGGCGCGCAAGCTTTCGCCGTCCACGTACTCCATCGAGATGTAGGCCGTGCCGTCCGCCCGTCCGAATTCGTACGTTCGGCAAACGTTCCGATGCGTGATCTTGCGCGCGAGCCGCACCTCGTTCTTGAACCGCTCCAGCACCGTAGGATTGGAAGCGATTTCCGGTTTCAGAATCTTCAGCGCCACCACGTCGCCCGTTTCAAGATCATGCGCCTTATAGACCACCCCCATGCCGCCCCGTCCGGCTTCGCCCAATAAGGCATAGCGCGAAGTTAGCGCGGCAGGAAAGTCCATCGCTGGCGCCGCAGTGGACCCTGACGCTGGCGTCGGCGTGGGGGCGGGCGCAGGCGCGCCCTTGACCATCGCGTCGAGCGGTTTCGAGGAATACGTCAGATGCCCTTGCTCAACAGCTTGATTGACTTTCTCGCGCAGCGCCGTGTAGGTTTGCGTATCCGTCCAGAGCATTTCAAAAACTTCTTCCTTCTCTTCTTTGCCGTGGAACGTCTGCGCCCCAAGCGATTGAAATCGCAATGGCCCGTGACCCGCCAGCGCCTCATGCGCCGACCGTGAGACCAGAATTTGCGCCGGCCCGCAATGCTTGGTAATCCGCGCCGCGACGTTGACCACGTCGCCAAACAGGTCGTTGCCGTGACGAAAACCCGAACCGGTGTTGATGCCAATCCGCACCTGAATCCGCTCCCGCTCCGGCAGGGTCGCGTTCAGTTGCAGCAGCCGGCGTTGAATTTCGACTCCTGCCTCGGCGGCGGACGCGGCATCCGGAAACTCCGCCATTACCGAATCGCCGATGTTCTTGATGACCCGCCCTTCGTGATTCGTCACCCCTTCCGTGACAGCTTGGGAGTGTCGGCCCAGCATGGCCAAGCCCGCCGTGTCTCCGTACCGCTCAAAGTACGATGTCGAGCCCACCACGTCGGTAAACATGACCGTCACGGTGGCTTTGTATCGTCTCAGCTCGTCGTCGAGCGCCGCTCGGGCTCTGAGCAGTTCATCCACCTTCGGGTCTTCTGAGCTCATCGTGCTGCCTCGGAACCTTCGATGTTCCCCGATTATAATCCACTTTTTGCTTTCGAGGCTTCTCTCTCGGCCTTTTCGATAACCCCTTGCAGCCGTCCCTCCATCTGTCCTATCCTACCCATTAATTTTTAGAGGAGGGAATGCTGGACGGTTCCGCGGCAACGCTGGCCGGAGAGGTCATGATTCAGGAAAAGCACCGGCAACATCTTGGATTTGACTTGCCGACCGGTCGGTTGGACAATGAATTGGCTGACCGAGGCCCCGATCAATGAGATTCAGCCGTTCGCAAGCGATGAGGGAGAAAACCCATGCCTGAGACGTTGCTGATTTTTGACACCACATTGCGGGACGGGGAACAATCGCCCGGTTGCAGCATGAACCTGGAAGAAAAGCTGGAGATGGCGCGCCAACTTGATCGGTTGAGCGCGGATATTCTTGAAGCCGGTTTTCCGATTGCCTCGGAGGGGGACCACGACGCCGTGCGGGCCATCGCTGAGGAAATTCGCCGCCCCGTCATCGCCGCTTTGGCGCGCGCCAATCAGCTCGATATTGATCGCGCCTGGAGCGCCCTGAAAAGCGCCGCTCGGCCTCGCATCCACACCTTCCTGGCCACCTCGGACATCCACTTGCAGTACAAGCTTCACAAATCCCGCGAGGAAGTGCTCCGGATGATCAGCTTCGCCGTCGGTTATGCGCGCTCGCTCTGCCCGGACGTGGAGTTTTCTCCCGAGGATGCCGGCCGCACTGACCGCAGCTATCTCGTGGAGTGTTGCCACGCAGCGGTTGAAGCGGGGGCCACGACGCTCAACCTCCCGGATACCGTCGGCTTTTGCCTTGAGCCGGAATATCAACAGATGTTCCAAGACGTGAAAGCGCGCGTTCCGGGAATGGAGCGCGTTGTTTTGAGCACCCACACCCACGATGACTTAGGGTTGGCCGTGGCCAACACCTTGGCCGGCATTCGCGGCGGAGCGCGTCAGGTGGAGTGCACGATCAACGGAATTGGCGAGCGCGCCGGCAACGCGGCCCTCGAAGAGGTGGTCATGGCCATTCACGTCCGCCGTGACGCTCTCGGCGTTGAGACCGGCATTCGCGCCGAGGAGCTCTATCCGGCCAGCCAACTGCTGACTCGCCTGACCGGCGTCTCCGTGCAACGCAATAAGGCCGTGGTTGGCCGCAACGCCTTCGCGCATGAGGCCGGCATCCATCAGGACGGTGTGCTCAAAAATGCCATCACCTACGAAATCATCTCTCCCAGGACCGTCGGCATGCCTTCCAACCAGATTGTTCTCGGCAAGCACTCCGGCCGCCATGCGCTGATGAAACGCTACGAAGAACTCGGCTACCGGTTGACCAAGCCTGAAATCGAGCGTGCCTATACACTGTTTACCCAGCTTGCAGACCGCAAAAAAAACGTGTACGACGAGGATTTGATCGCCCTTGTCGAGGAAGGCTTTGACCACCTGCCGGAGTTGTTTACGCTCAAGCTCTTTCAAAGCGTTTCTTCGAGCGACGGCCGCTCCACGGCAACCGTGGCGCTGGAAAAAGATGGGCAAGTGTTCCAGGATTCGGCAACGGCGGAAGGCCCGTGCGACGCCGGCTTCCGCGCCATTGACCGCATTACGAAAACTCCCGGCGCCATTGTGGATTTTTCAGTCCACACGATGGGCCCGGGCGTGGACGGCGTGGCAGAGGTTGTCATCCGAGCTCGCTTTCAGGGAATCGAGTTTGCCGGCAGGTTCATTAGCCACAATGTCGTGGAGGCGGCAGCCCGCGCTTACCTGCAAGCCGCCAATAAAGCGGCTTATGAGCTTCGCCGCACGGCCAACTCGCCCGACCGCTCGCCCGCGCCCTTCCACGAAAATGAACTCGTAAACCGCTACTTCCCGGGAGGTTACTAATCCGCGCATCCCGCAACCCAGCCGGCAGAGGACGGGTGGCCAATCTACCCACCACGCTCTCAGCTTCGCGCCAACGGAGCCGGGCATCGGTCACAGCCGGCCTCCTCGGACCCTGTCAGCCTCATAACTCCGATTTCATCCCCTGAAGCGACGTCAGGTCGTCGGGCGGTTTGACGGCGGCGCGATCCGCTGCTGGCGGTGCTGGCCGAGAAGCCGGGCCCGAGCGGTGAGGCCGCGTGCGGGAGCGCGACTGAGGCAAGGCGCTGGCCGGCAAGAGCACGCTGAATCGCTTGGAACTGACCGCGGCGGCGTTTCAGGCGACGGGTCAGCCGGCGCGGGATCGCCAAGGCGGAACAGTTGGCGAAGGGCGCGAATCCGCGCTTCGTGGTGACGTCGCTCTTGCCCCCAAGAGGGGCGGCGCGGGAGCTTTATGAAGACCTCTACGGCGCGGGCCACCCGGCGTTCGAAGAGTGGGCGCGTCAATATGCCACGGCGACGGAGATGGAGCGCGCCTAGCACGCGCGCTTTGTGGTGGGGGGGACAAGGCTTACTGGGTGAGGCACCTCGCCGAGCGGTTCGGGATTCTTCTGGTGTCGAGCCTGCCGGAATCTTTGGTGCGGCAATGCGGATTCGAGCCCCTGGCGCGGCCGGAAGCAGCGGTGGCACAGGCGATCGAGGCGCTCGGGCCGGATTCGCGCGCCGGTGCTGTAGCGGCGATCTGTGATCGCCACGCGAAGGAATCGCCGAGGCGGCAAGCCCCGTAGCGCCGTCCCTCAGGGCGGCATCTAGAGCCCGGCGCTACAAAAGCGGGCCGTGAGGACACGATCGGTAGCGGCGGGTTTATCCCGCCAGGCCGCAGGCGTCGATCATCGCTCGCCGGCGCAGTGGAGAATCCAGCAGGGCAGGAGGACGGCCTTGAAAATGAAAATGGGGGTATGCACTTGACTCCCCCGAACCCTATACGTTGTGCCTTATAACTTCTTTCGCGCCCGGTGGAAGCTATCCATAGTAGTTACTTATGTGCATATATCCAAATGAAAATTCCTGAAAACCTCACGCGCCAGAGCTACCGCCTGATTCGCGATGAAATCCTTCGCGGGCAACTCGACAAGCAGCGGCATCTGACGGAGGGCTTTTTTGCGGCCCGCTACGCCATCAGCAAATCGCCGATCCGCGAGGCCCTCAACGTTTTGGAATCCGAGGGCCTGATCAAAATCGAGCCGCGGCGCGGGGTCTCTGTGCGCCGGTTTTCCATTCAGGACATCGCAGAGATTTACGAGCTGCGGGAAGTGCTGGAAGCCCTGGTGGTGCGCAAGGCGGAGCTGGCCCCGAAGCTCCTCGAAAGGATGCGGCAAGCGGTGCGGGTCGCGGAGGCCTACCGCGGCAAGGGTGACAAGCTGGCCTACCTGCGCGAGGACGCCGCCTTCCACGCCGCCCTGACGCAGGCCTGCGGCAACGGGCGCCTGCGCCGCGCGCTCAAAAACATGCGCGATCAGATCCTCATCCTGCGCCGGCAGACCTTCGAACTATCGAGCGGCACCTCGGTGAAGCAGCACTATGAAATTCTGGCGGCGCTCGAGAACGGCGACCGCGAGCAGGCGGCGCGGCTCATGGCACAGCATGTCCATGATGTGCGCACCCGGCTCATCAACCACCTGCGGGAACATGAAAAACGCTCCGCTGCGGGCAAAGCGCGTCCGGGGGTGAAGCGCCTGGGAGCGCACGCGGCTCGCCATTTGGCCAGCGCGAACGTCTAACGTCCGCCTTCCAGTACGCGTGGGCGTTGGGGTCGGTGATGGAGGTGTGCGGGTCGTTAGTCCGCTTCCGGTCGCGAAAGTTCACGGTGGGGGTTTCCGGGTCTGATTCCGCGTTCACAATCAGGGCAATCACCACTTGCTTGCAGTCCGGCCGGTGATCTCGCGAGTAGCCGTGCTCGATCATGGGATCTTTCTCGGCGGAAGAAGCAGCTTTCTCGCGATTTTCTTCTCTCGGCACGTTCGGTCGGTTCTCGGGGCTTGGAAGAAAGCGGATCTGCCCCTTACAGCATGGCGCGGACGCCCCCTTCCGCCGGAAAGTTCGAAACAGGCGCGGACCACCGCGCCCTCGCCGCAAATCTGCTGAGCCGCCCAAGAGAGCACTCTTCGTGGCAGCTCCCGCCCGCGGAGATCAGCGAGCCGGTTTCCAAACAAATCCGCCGCGGGTGTTAATGTAGGCCCATTGCCGCCCGTTTTCAACCGGCGCCAGGCCGTCCACGAAGGCGCCTACATTCCGGAACTTCGGCGGGATGATCGTGGCGCCACGTTCGTTGATGAATCCCCACTTGCCATTCAGCTTGATGCCGGCCAAGTGGCCAGAGAAGGCTCTCGCCCATTCGAATCGCTCAGGAATCACCATTTTCCCGGCATGGTTGATATAACCCCAGCGTTTGCCAGTGCCTACTGCCGCCAGGCCGTCAGAAAAGCGCGAGCCGAAGTCATACCGGGCGGGGATTACGAGGGCACCCTGATTGTTGATGTAACCGACCTTTTCACCTTCCATGACCATCGCCAGCCCATCGGAAAAGTCCCAGCCCCAATTAAACTGGGCGGGGATTACGATTTTCCCTGTTTTGTCGATGTACCCCCACTTCCCGACAATCTTGACGGTTGCCAATCCCTCGTGAAATTGCCAGGGGTTAACAAATTGCGGCTTGATGACAATGGTGCCGTTGGTGTTGATGTACCCGCACTTTCCGTCGTACAAAATACGCGCCAGGCCTTCCGAGAAATTCCAACCCCAAGTAAAGCGCGGCGGGATGACGATTTTCCCGGCTTTATTGATGTACCCATACCCTGTCGGCTCCCGGACCAGCGCAAGCCCTTCGGAAAACCGCCCTGCCCACTTAAATTGAGGCGGAATAACCATCTTGCCGGAGGGATCAATATAGCCATACTGATCGTGGACTCTCACTTGGGCCAAGCCGTCGGAAAAATCCCCCGCCCAGGAATAGCGAGCGGGAATCACGACCCGGCCTTCCCGGCTGATGAAGCCGCGCCGGCCGTTTTCAATGATCAGATAACGCCGCGCGGGATGTAAGGGAACAGACGACTTAGCACCGGATGCAAAGGCAAACAATCCTGCTGTACTCAGCAAACAAATGGCCCCGAAGAGCCGGTTTGGCTTCATTGGATACCTCTCCTTTCGAACAGAGAACCTTCCTGAAAAAACGCGCACTGGAATGTCCGATGGCTTTTGCAGCGCAACGTCCATGCGAGGCCTCTCGATGATCACCGGCACCGAAAAGCGCCTAGGAGCTCATTCGAGGCGCATGCCGGGTTTCGCAGTTCACTCCACCGGCTGAACCAAGACGGGGTGTTCCGTCAATTTCAATTCAGCCGCATTGATTTCCCTCGTCTGATCCTGGAGATTCGTTACCTTGATCCGACCGTGCAAAAAGGTCGGCGCCGGAGAACACTTTCCAGCGCTCCAAAGGATGTAGAGCGTTTTTCCGGAATCCAGAAGAGCCTGATAACGGCCCGGGCCCAGGAAGTAAATTCCACGGTTGTTGCTGATTGCATGGACTAATGTCTGGTAAGCGACGAACGACGGCTTGGGAACCGGCACTTGCCCCGAGGGCGCCTCCGCTAGCAAGCCCCAGGCATGGCCGTGGTTGAGCTTCTTATTAAAATCCCACAGCCCGAGAACGTACACACGATCCACGCCGGAGGCCGCCGCTTGCACCACGTACTTGACAATCCGGTCGGCCTGAAGCGTCAAATCAGTAGAGTCGTCCCCGATCTCGGTCACCCACATCGGCAGGTTCAATTTGTGTTCCAACATGACCTCGCGCAAAAAGGCATAACTGACGTTTGCTCCATAAAGATTAGGTTGGTTGGGCGTGCCCATGCCGCGAGGATACGGGTGGAAATCCATAACGTCAAAATATGGATAGTGGGGTCCTTGGAGTTCCTTTGAGGAGAGCAGCCTATTAACAAATTCACCCGACAAACGGTTGTTCCTCCAAACGCCTGGGTCGGCGATGGCTGGCGCCACCACGGTGGCACCCG
>JAJYNF010000243.1 GCA_021786455.1 Acidobacteriota bacterium | reverse complement strand
CATCCCAGCATCTCTGCACCAGAAAAAAAGAGGGACCGCTGGTTAAGCGATCCCTCTTTGTTCAGGAGGGGCGACTTGCGGTTAGAAACTCAAACGCGCACTGAACTCAAACAGCCGCGAATCACCCGTGGGCCGGCCGAAGTTGCCAGTTCCCCTGACCTGGCCGAAGGAGCTGCTGTTGCAGATCTGATCTGTGGAACTGGTTGCGCTACCACAACTGCCACTCGGATTCGAGAATGCAGGAGTGTTTGTGAAGTTGAAAGCCTGGGCGCGAAACTGGAGGTTGAATCGCTCGGTTAGCTTGAAGTTGCGGAAGAGCGCCGCGTCCAGATTGACTTGGTGTGGCCCGTGGAAGATATAGAACGCTGAATTGCCGAAGCCTACTGTGTCCACACCGCCGAAGCAGCTCGGATCAAACCAGTCCTGACCATACCCGACATTTTTCGGCGTGATGATCGAGCTGCACAGGCGGTTCGGCCGCTGGGTATTACCGGGCATGTCCAGGGAAGTGCCGCTCGCCGTCATGTCCACGGGAAAGTTGGAAACCGACGTGAGGATGCCGCTCAGTTGCCACCCGCCCAGGACCTTGGAAGAAACGCCGGATTGGGCAAAGCGCTTTCCGGCGCCAAAGGGAGGCTGCCAGATGAACGTCGCTTCAAGGTTCTGCGGACGGTCCCCGGGCGATATGCCGAAATTGAGGTCGTAGTACGCGGTGGCAGGAATGTAAAGCTGTCCCTTCTCGTCTATCCCCCCCCGTCGTTCCTCCAGCGCTGCCGGCCTCCCCCAGCATCTTCGACCAAGTGTAAGCCAGATGGATGTCGAGGCCATAAGCGAAGTGATGGACGAGCGTCGCGGGTCGGAAAAGGATAATTCTCCCAACGAACACCGTAGGTAGCCGTCAGCTTGCGCGTGACTTGCCACGTGTCTCCGACGTAAAGCGCAAACATCTGCGCGCTGGTGTGGAAATAGTTGGGAACCTGAATGTTCCGGCCCCAGCCATTATCGAGACCCAGCAGGAAACTGGCAAAATCGTTGTAGTTGTTGGAAGAGCTGCTGTGACCACTGCTGCTGCAATTGGCGCACTGGGTTGGACCGGAACCAAAGCCAAAACCACCAGCAGCGGGCCAGGAAGTTCCGCCCGCGTTCCATTCCGGCTGCTGCTGATTGAGGTGCTGAATTACAAAAGAGCCGCCGAATTGGACCGTATGCTTGTTGTGGACCCAACTGGCGTTGCCGTTCCACGCAAACTGAGGATCGTTGCGGAAATAGGGCATGAAGTTGTGCTGGGTTCCCAGCAGGCCGAAACCGCTGCTCGAGAGTTGCGGCCAGCTTCCTTCAAAGGGTCGCGTCCGGTTGGTCCCGGGGATGCCCTTGCCTGATAGCCCGGCGTTGTTCACCCACGCTAGGTTCTGCCCTTCGTTGGTGCCAATATACAGTTGCTCGGAGTTGGTCACCATCCGAGTGAAGCCGAAGTTGCCGTCCGTCGGTGCTGATCTTCATGACGCTCCCCCGCCTGTCTGGCGAGGCTAACGCGCTCTCTGAAACCCGCCTCGAAAAGGACCGAAACCTTGGACCGATAACCCTTACCTGTGACTCGACGCCAATATGGAACCAGTTCCCAACTTCCCAAAACCAAACCTCTCTGGTGTCGGGATAGTGGAGCTCGTATCCCACGCACCTTCCCGTGTCAAGCAAAAAGTTTTACCTAGATTTTTCACAACGTGAATCGAACGCCGTCACTCGTTGGGCCGAAATTTGGAAGGAAATGGGCTCGATTTCGGCCCATGCAGTCGCCGTGGAACAGAGCCGGCAGGCAAGGGTTAGGACTTCAACTCAGCGATAATCTCGTCCGTAATGCGCCGTGAGATTTCTTCAATCATGGACGCAGGCATGGCTTGGGGCGACATCTTGACGACCACGCGGCGAACGATAACCGCGACCTGTTCGGTATCGAGGGCCACCGCGTGAGCCACCATCTTCGAGGCAGCAGACTCCTCGGGCGAACCGGAAGTAGGGCTGGGCTCGTGAGGCTGGGAAGCGGGTGCCTCCATGGGTGGAGGTTCTTGTGCTTCCTCGATTCCGTGGGCTGGCGCAGCCGGTTCGGGCTCAGTTTGGGGGCTGCGGGGCTCGGATTCCGTGATCGTGCCGCCCTCCGGCAGACCGGGCACGGCGACTTCAGGAGGAATCAGCGGCGCTTCCTCGATGGCCTCAACGGCTTCAGAGGTCAAGGAAGGCACTTGTTCAGACTCTGGGGCTGAAGGCTCACCCGGAGGAACTTGAGAGGCTGGTTCAAGAGCCTGCTCTGCCGGCGTTGTTACTTCATCCGTATCCGAGAGAACCGGCTCACCAATCTCCTCCGGGGCATGAAAAAAAGGGCCGGGCTCGTGCAAATGAGGGTGCTCGTGTTCTTCTTCATGCTCGATTTCAGGCGCCGGGACGGTCTCAACTAGCTCCGGCTCCGGCTCCGTCGCCGCGGACGTGGTCGGGGCTGGGGAAGGCTCAGTGGCTGCGTGTTCGGGTTTCGTCAACGCGGGCTCTGGGGGTGCTTCGGGCGCACTCCCGACCTCAAATTCGGGCTCGCCGGCAGGGGCCGATTCCTGGACGGTGGGTGCCGGTTCTTCCACTCCGAACTGTTCAAAAGCAATGCCTTCGGGAACGAGCGCAACGTTCGATTCGGGCGCCGGCGGGGGCGTGGCTGGCTCCTGCTCCGGCGGGACGGGCTCGGACGGCTCGCTAAAAGGCTCGGGCGGCGAAGGCGGGGGCGCCGCCACGGGTTGAAGAACCGTGACCGCTTCCGCCTGCTTTGCCAATCGGTTCACTGTCTTGATTAGCTCGTCGGGATCAAACGGCTTTCGAACTCGCGCATCGGCGCCCGCCTGCGCGCCTCGCGCGTCTTCATAAGGATCGTCATCACTGTAGATCAAGACCACTGGCACATGCTTCAGCTCGGGGGATTGCTTGATGAACTGGCAGACCTCGTAACCATCGCGGCCCGGCATGGAGACATCCGCGAGCGTGACCAGTGGCTTCAAAGTGGGGAGCTTTTTGATGGCCGCGACGCCGTTGGAAACAGTCACCACCTCCCAGCCTTCACCCGCCAGAATGCTGCTGGCCCGCCGTTGGATGGTCGGGCTGTCGTCCGCAACTAAAACTGTTCGCGCCACGCTTCAGGTTTCCTTTGGTTTCTTCTGAACCGTTTTCCCGCCCGGCAAGGGGCGAGCATCGGACCCAAACACACATCGTCGGATGCCGCTCAGCCGTGTGTCACCAATATCACTTGGGGGGGGCTAAGTCAAGCTTTCCATGTCATCTTGCCCTAGGCACGAAAGCTCGACCCATGGGGCTTGGCTCGTTGCCATGGAATTGGTTCAACATCTCCAGGAGAATTTGCTTCTCACGCGGAGAGAGCCCATCCGCCGGTCAAGCGCCGAAGTAAGTTGGGCGATTACGGCGGAAGCGTTCCTTCGCGTGAAGCGCCTTTTTTGGGAAATCGGACGTCAGACAAGGCGGTTTTTGAGCGGTGGCTCTCGAGCCAAGCTTTATCGAGCTTGGCTTTTCGGCTCATGCGCTTGCCGAGTTTTTGATTGAGGAAGCGGCCTTTGCCCATCGGCTAACACGAGGCGCGCCGCCACTCCGCCGAACCTCGCAACAGGCATAGAGTTCGGCGCGGCGGGATTACAACCTCGTCTCACATCGAGCGCGTTCAGGCTTGGTGACCGTTGCCTTCGAGCCCCTGGATAAAACGGTCCATCCTTGTGAAGAGGCGTTGCTGACTGTCTTCCACCTTTTCCATCCGCTCCACCAAACGGATTTCCGCCTGAGCCAGACGGCCCACCAAATCCGCAAGGCCAGCGATCTGCTCCGCGTTTCGCGCGATTTGCTCGGAGTGCTGGGCGATTTGCTCGGTGTGTTGGGCAATTTGCTCGTCGTGTCTGCCAGCCGAGGCTTCCAGCCGCGCCTGCTGCTCAAGAATGAATTGCATGGTGCGCTCAATGTCCATGCCGCGCAGTATAGCACAACCCCGCCAGTGATTGCTCGAACCGAGCGGGAAGGGCGGTGGGTCGCATCGTGCCGCCGAACGCTCCCGCCAAGAGCAGGAGATCCCGATGCGTTAGCGATTGAAGGAGGCGGGTCCAAAGCGCGCGCCCAAAGCGGCTCATAGGGCGTCGGGAGGGGCCGCCGTATCCTGGGAATCGGTTGTTTCCGCGCTGGCGATGAAAGTCTCTGACATGCGATCGTGCCAAGTGAGGCCGTCGCTATCCACCAAGGCCCATATGAACCCCAGCATAAGCGGGAAAAGTGAAACGAGATATCCGACTCCGCGCCAGAAAGAATCACGCAGGCTCGGAGGACTGCCATGCAACGCCCGAACCTCCAGGCCCATGGCAGCAAGTCCTGGCGTTGCAGCGGTGAAAAACGTGAAAGCGGTAAAATAAACAAAAGTAAAAAATGAAGCGATGAATCCTGCCACCGCAACATCGAGTGGGGTTTTCTGGAGCCGCCCCCCCGCTCGCCAAAAGATCAGCGCAAACAGTCCGCCCGAGGCGCAAAGCACCACCGTATCGAGGATGGCAGCGAGAAAACGCTGGCCGAGCGGTGCCACCGCGTTCCCGCTTTCAAGCCCGCCAGCCAACGATACCTGCTCGGAAGGTGAAGGGTGGGCTTCAAGAATGATCTCCACCGGCCGTTCGGCTGATTCGGCCGGCTGAGGGAGATCCTCCAGGGCGCGGGGAGAGCCCGAAATCTGGTCGAGTTCGTCTGACTCGGGTGAAGGTTCGGGAGCGAAAAATTCTTCCGCTCCCGCGTTGTCTGGCGGGAGGGGCGGAGACGACAGGGCGGGGCGAGGGAAATTCTGCTGGCTGGAGTGAGGATGGCTGGAGGCGGGTTCCGGCGCGCCGAAATCGAAGTCGAGGTTCTGGTCCGAATCGCTTTTGCCACGCAATCGCTCGTGACGTCGGCGATAGCCGTCCAATCGAGCGGCTACTTCGTCCTGCCAGTCGTTCGTTTGGCGCCGTCCGGCCCCCGACGCTTCGTTATGGCCGGAGGGTGTCGCAGGCGCGCTGGAAAGGCTTTCTGGCGCTTCCGGCTCGCCGATAACGTCAGAGCGAACTCCCCGCGGCACCGACACAAACCGGTAACCGCACTTCTTACATTGGGATAGTCCGGAAAAACTGACGAAGCCGCATTTGGGGCATGTCACAGCAGAGTTTCGCCCTCCTTGCAACGGCCATCCAACCCCAAGCCATCTTATCAGAATGAAGCGGAAGGCTGAAGCGATTTCGAGTAGAATGGCACGTTTCTGGTCTTCAATGGACGGCGCGGCTTTTCGCCTTCAGAATTCGCTGAATCGGCCGTGGCGATGGTTGCCGCTCGCGGGACTGTTGTTGGCCGTCTCGAGCGTTGCCACCGCTCAGCCGTCTTTACGCCCGGCAACGAGGACGAAGCGGCCGCCTCAGCTCGAGATCCGCGCCCAATCCGAAACCATTCAAAAGGGAGCTTACGACTTGGAAGGGCACGTCGAGGTCAACTACGAGGGGACGAAGGTGACTGCCGACCAGGCAACCTATAATTCAGCCACGGGCGAAATCACGGCTACTGGCCACGTGACATTCACTTCGCCCGAAGCACATTTGGAAGCTCAGCGAGCCCGCTACAACGTGGCGACCGGGCGCGGCTCCTTTTACCGCGCCAGCGGCTATGTCCATCCGCGGCTCCGTCCGCGCGCGGGCGTGCTTCAGACTTCGAGCCCATTTTATTTCCGCGCCCAAAAGGTGGTGCGCTTGAACGAATCAGACTACATTCTCGATCATGGACGGGTAACCACCTGCAAGCGTCCGTGCCGAGGTTGGGCCATCACGACCTCCAAGGCACACGTCGAGGTGAACGACAAGGTGGTCACTCACAATGCGGTGATCCATTTCTTGCGCCTGCCCGCGCTCTATTTGCCGGTCATGATCACCTCCATCCAACGCGCTCCGCGGCGAACCGGATTTCTCCTGCCTACGGTCGGCGACTCCTCGCAGAAGGGCGTGATTTTGGGTGACTCGTTTTTTTGGGTCATCAATCCCAGCGCGGATTTGACCCTGGGATTGGAGAACTACAGCATTCGGGGTCTGGCGCGGATGGCGCGGCTCCGCGCGCGGCCGAGCGAAGACAGCTTTCTTAACGTCAACTACTTTGGCGTGAACGACCGGGGCAGCGGCCCGTTGCGGCAAAACCGGGCTCCCGGCAATAGCGTCGAGGCCAAGGGCGAGGATGAAAACTTATGGGACGGCTTCCGCGGCGTCCTGAACGTGGATTACGTTAATTCGCTTGCCTTCCGCCTGGCGTTTTCACCCAACTTTGCGGAAGCGGTCAGCTCAGAGGCTCATCAGGATGCGTTTGCCACCAAGAACTTTGGCGCCTACAGCATTAACTTTGACGCTTCGCGCTACCAGAATTTTTTAAGCGCCCAAACGCCCACCAACTCCGTGGTGATCAACAGGTGGCCGTCTTTTTCATTCTCTGGAATTGACCAGCAGATCAAAAATTCACCTCTTTATTTTTCGTTTTCGGGCTCGGCGGCCGGTGTCTCGCGGGATGAGCCAGGCTTCCGCACGCCGGACTTCTCCGACCGGCTGGACTTCCACCCGCAGCTAACCCTGCGGATAAAATCCTTTGCGGGGTTTCACGTCACCCCGAAAGTCAGCGCCCGCGTCACGCATTACGGCACAAGTCTCAAGCCCGACCAAAGTCCTTTGACGCGACTTTTGGGAGAAATTTCGGTGGACTTCCGGCCGCCATCCTTCGAGAAAGTGTTTTCCAAGCCCCACTTCGGTTATCGCTTCAAGCACGTCATCCAGCCGGACATCCGCTATCGCTTGGTTCGCGCGAGCGACCCGCAGGATATCCTTGATATTGTCCGCTTTGATAGTTTGGACGTGCTGACCGAAACCAATGAGATTGATTATTCGCTGACCAATACGATTCTGGTCCGCAAAGATGCCTCCGGCAATTCGGGGAATCCACCCCAGGCGCGCGATTTGATTTCCTGGCGGCTGGCTCAGGTCTATTATTTCGACCCCACCTTCGGCGGAGCGCTGCCGCCCGGGACCGTCGAGGCCATCCAGCCGACGCTCGCATTGACCGGATTCGCCTTCGGCTTGCCGAACGGCCGGCATCTCTCTCCGCTGGTCTCGGTGCTGAAGATCGCCCCGTTTTCCAATTACGACACCGAGCTGCGCGCCGACCTTGACCCGAGCGGCGGCGGAGTGCTCAACGCCGGAATTACCTCGGGGATTCACCGCAAGTCGTTTGGTTTGCAACTCACCGATTTCTTCATCAACCGCACCGCGTCGCTGCCTCCCCTGATCACGCAGACGCTTCCAACCCCGCTCTCCAAGCTGCCCTCCTTCAACATGCTGCGCGCCTTGGCTACTTACGGCAAGCCGAACCACAAAGGCTTGACCGGAGCGTTGGGGTTGGATTACAACTTCGCGCAGCACGTCGCGGAACAAGTGGTGAGTCAAGCCAGCTACAACTTTGGCTGCTTCAGCCTTGCGTTCGAGTATCGACGATTTGATTTAGGCCCGCTGCGGCGCGAAAATGAATTCCGAGCGGCCATCTCGTTTGCCAACATCGGTACGTTTGGAAACTTTAGGTCGCGGGAAAGATTGTTTTGACAAGCTCGTCTCATCTCGCCGTGTTGCACGGAGCAAGGGTATGTCTTTTCCGATTCATCGCCCCCGAAGGCTAAGGCGCACGGAGACTTTGCGCCGGTTGGTGGCGGAAACCCGTTTATCGGCTCGCTCGTTCATCTATCCGCTGTTTGTTTGTCCGGGCAGCGGCGTCAAAGAAGAAATCCGCTCCATGCCCGGAAATTATCGCTGGTCGGTGGACTTGCTGGTTGAGGAATGTCAAAGCGCCTACGATGCCGGAGTTCCCGCGGTCATTCTCTTTGGCATACCCGAAAAGAAAGACGAAGTGGGCTCGGGCGCTTACGATCCCAACGGCATCGTGCAGCGGGCGGTGCGGGCGGTGAAAAAATCGCTGCCGGACGTGGTGGTCATTTGCGACCTTTGCCTGGACGAATACACCAGCCACGGTCACTGCGGCCTGGTCAAAAACGGCGAAGTGGACAACGATTCGACGCTGGAGCTGCTGGCGAAAACCGCCATCACTCAGGTCGAAGCGGGCGCGGACATTGTGGCGCCCTCGGACATGATGGATGGGCGCGTGGGCCGCATTCGCCGCGAACTCGACCAGCGCGGTTACACTCAAACGCCGATCCTCGCCTATTCGGCCAAATACGCATCCGCGTTCTATGGGCCCTTCCGCGAGGCCGCCGATTCCGCCCCCAAATTCGGCGACCGCAAGAGTTACCAAATGGATCCGGCCAACCAGCGCGAGGCGCTGCGAGAGATGGCGATGGACATCGAAGAAGGCGCGGACATCATCATGGTCAAGCCGGCGCTGCCCTATCTTGACATTATCGCGTTGGCCCGCCGTACCTTTGACGTGCCCATCGCCGCTTATCAGGTGAGCGGCGAGTTCTCCATGATTGAGGCCGCGGCGCGTGCCGGATGGGTGGACCGCGAGCGGGTGATTTTGGAATCGCTGGTTTCCATCCAGCGCGCCGGCGCGGATATTATTCTTACCTACTTCGCTAAAGAAATGGCGCGGAAGCTCGGATGGTGAGGCGAGAGGGGGACCGCTTTGCGCCGAGCGCGATCCGTTGCGCGGCCATTGGCGTTACCCCCGACCCCAAACGGCCCTTCGGGCGAACGCGGCGAAGCGCGACCCTCATCCAGTGGGTCGCGGCCACGGCGCTGGCCGTTTCGCTCGTCCACGCCGCCCCAAAGCCCAACCGGCTGGACCGTCAGATTCAGGCCATCGTTCGTCAATCGCCGGGGCGACTGGGCTTTTGGGGGGTGGAAGCGGTTCAACTGCCGGGCGGCAAGCTCCTCTGCTCCCTCCATGCCCACCATTTGTTCCAGCCTGCTTCTAACCTCAAGCTTTTCACGCTGGCCACGGCGCTCGAAAAGCTAGGGCCGGATTTCACGTTTCTCACCACGGTTGAAGCTTCCCGCCCGCCCGATGCCCAAGGGCGTGTCGGAAACGTGTATCTCGTGGGCCGTGGCGACGCCAATTTTGCCACCAGCCGAGTGTTGCCTTATGCCGGCCCTATCACGCCGCGGAATCCCGCCGCCTCGCTCGCCGCCATTAAGGACTTGGCCAATCAGGTGACCGCGCGCGGGGTTCGTGAGATTACGGGGAATCTCATCGCGGATGATCGTTATTTTGTGGATGAACCGTATCCCTCGGACTGGGCCGTAGGCGACCTGGTGTGGGGATACGGCGCGCCCGTCACGGCGCTCGTCTTCAACGACAATGAGCTGCTGCTGCGCGTGGATCCCGCCCCGGAAGCCGGCGAGAAAGCCCGGGTGTGGCTTGAGCCGGTGGATGGCGGTTACCGAATCAGAAATGAACTCGAAACGGTTGGTCGCGACGACCCGTCAAATGTCCAAATTGATCGCGCCCCAGGCTCGACGACGCTTCACGTTTATGGCCAGATTCCCGCCGGCGCTCCGGAATTTGATCAGACGATCGCCATTCAAAATCCGCCTCGGCTCCTTGCCGAATTGTTGCGCCAGGACCTCGAAGCGGACGGCATCCAGGTGGAAGGAAGAATTCAAGTTCGACGCCTCTCGCCGGCGAGAGCCATGGAAGAATCCGCAAAATCGTTTGCGTTGGCCTCCAGGCCTGCTCGCGTGGTTTTGGCCATGCACCGCTCGCTGCCGCTCGCCGACGACATCGAGCTCACCGCGAAGG
>JAJYNF010000258.1 GCA_021786455.1 Acidobacteriota bacterium | reverse complement strand
CCTGCATATCGCACATCGGAATGTTCGAGCGAGAAGGTTGGGTATTTCGACGCTCCGAGTAACGGGGAGGAAGCACTATGCCCAAGACCGGAACAGTCCATAGCAGCGGGCGGGCGATCCTGTGCCTAGGACTGGAGCAATAGCTCGTGAGGCATTTGATTCGATGGATTGTGGCCGCGGCATTGTTGACGTTCCTTTACGCCCGGGGTTCTTTGTCCCCGCCGCCGACGGTAGTTCTGAGCTCCCTA
The DNA here is from genome assembly GCA_021786455.1 of Acidobacteriota bacterium. Classification (GTDB taxonomy): domain Bacteria; phylum Acidobacteriota; class Terriglobia; order UBA7540; family UBA7540; genus JAKCCV01. Next base: position 9,583 of record JAJYNF010000258.1, on the reverse strand, counting down.
TTGGGCGCCGGAGTCCTCACCTTGGGTCTCGCCTGGAGCGACGCTGATTGGAAACAAGCCTTTATCGCGGTTTTTATTTTCGAGTTTATCGTCGGCACGGTGAACACGGTTGACGAAGGCGTGATTTTCCACGTCCTTCAGGGCAAGATGGCCCTCACTGTGTTCGCGGGAACAACGCTGGTCAGCGCCCTGCTGGCGTTGGTGCTTTCACTCGTCCCGCCGATGCGACGCCGCTCGTCACCCCCAAGGCAATTTCCTCCAAAGCTATGGGCACGTGTGCCGTTGGTTGCGTGCGCTTACGTCTTGCTCTACCTGACGGCAGGCTCGCTGGTTTGGCCCTACGTTAAGTCGTTCTACCAATCCCGGCCGCTGCCCGGCCTGGAAGTGTTGCTGCCCATCGAATGGGTTCGCGGACTCATTTTCGTGGTTGGGGCGTGGCCCTGGCTGCCACTGCTTCGGAGTCGCGGGCGAGCGATTCTTTTCCTGGGCGCGGCGTACTCGATTCTGGGCGGCATTGCCCCGCTGCTTTTGCCGAATCCCCTCATGCCAGGGCCTATTCGGCTGGCGCATGGCTTCGAAGTCGGAATCTCTGACTTCATCTTCGGTGCACTCGTCGGCTGGACGCTTGCGGCTCAATCCAAGGTCGCGCCCGCTGCGCTCGATCAGACCAACGCGAAACGGGTCTTGTAGGAGTAGCGATACCAGGAGCCCTGGCGCGTGTCCGGAATATACATGCGAAGACCTTGGTGGGTTGAAGTGATACAACTTTGGTTGCCCTCAAGCATCCACCACACTCGCCGTCATGCCAGCAAATTTCAATAGAATCAATAACAAACCTACTTCAGGCCGTGTTTGGCAAGATAACTGCTGACAGCTCACTGCGAGCCGATTTGGTCGAGCCATGAAGGGCGGAGAATGGCACTGGTCAAGATACTAGTTGTTGACGATGATTGCGAGAGCCGCGATTTGCTTTCTGAGTTTCTGGGGGCTAACGGCTATGCAGTGGACTCGGTGGGCGATGGGATTGCGGCCTGGGAGGCCTTCACCGAACAGGTTGACCGGTACGGAGTGATTATTGCAGATGTTCGGATGCCGGGTCGGACCGGTTGGGAATTGCTTCGTAAGGTGCGTCAACATAACGCAAAACAAAGGATTATCCTTATGTCTTCGTTCGTGAGCCAGGCCGACAAGGAACTGGCCGAGGACATGGGAGCGCAGGGTTTGCTGGAAAAACCCTTTCAGCTTTCCGAGTTGCTGCGGGTGATAGGAGAATTAACCTCGAGTAGCGCTGTGGAAATCCCTTCCTGAGACTGTAATAAAGCCGACGAAGAGGGTAAAATGAATTTTGAGGAGCCGAAATGGATGTCCCCAACAAAGTGATAGAAATCATCGCCCGGGAGCAGCATCTCGATCCGGGCAAGGTGACAATAGATTCCACGTTTGCAGAGCTCGGGATTGATTCGCTGGACGGCGTGAACATCCTCTTTGCACTGGAGGAGGAGTTTAAGATTGACATCCCGGATGCCGTGGCTCAGAACATGAAGAGCGTCCGGCAAGTCGTGGACAGCCTTACCCGCGTGCTTGAGGGCAAGGATATTTCCGATCTGGTCGCGCTCGCCAAAGGCGAGACCCCGGCGGCCAGCAGCTAACATCCCCACAAGGCAAGGAGCGCAAGGTGCGTAGGGTGGTTGTTACCGGGATGGGCGTTTTTACCTCGGCGGGCAAAGATCGTGAGTCTTTTTTCTCTAATTTGCTCTCCGGGCGGTCGGGTGTTCGCCGGATTACCCAATTCGACCCCTCCTCGCTAAGCGTCCAGATTGCGGCAGAGATTCCTGACTATAACCCAGCGGATTATTTTGAGTTGAAACGGCTTGATCTGCTGGACCGATTTAGCCAACTGGCATTGATTGCTGCGCGGGAATCCGTGCAGTCGGCTGGGCTGAAGGTCTCTGAGGCGGGAAGGCCGCGGTTCGGCGTGGTGATCGGGACGGGGATGGGTGGCGCGACGACGTTCGACGCCGGGTATTATAATCTTTACGCCAAACAGGCCACGCGCCTGCATCCTTTTACCATCCCCAAAATCATGCACAACGCGGCCACCTCACAACTCTGCATGGAGTACGGCGCCGAAGGGCCAGCGCTCTCGACGGCGACGGCGTGCTCTTCCTCCGGCCATGCCCTGGGCGAGGCGTTCCACCTGATCAAGTTCGGCATGGCGGACATCATGCTGGCGGGGGGAGCCGACGCTCCCATTACCTACGGCATGATGCGCTGCTGGGAATCGGTGCGGGTGCTGGCGACGGGCAACGGCAATCCGGCCATGGCTTGCCGGCCTTTTTCGGCCGACCGCGAGGGGCTGGTCATCGGCGAAGGAGCGGGAATCCTGGTGCTGGAGGAACTGGAGCACGCCAAGCGTCGCGGGGCAAAGATTCACGCCGAGCTGGCGGGTTACGGCCTCAGCTCGGACGCCAGCCACATGACCCAGCCGACCGTCGCCGGTCCGGCCAGGGCGGTCCGCATGGCGCTCGAAGAGGCCCAGGTTGCCGCCGACCAAGTAGATTACATCAACGCTCACGGAACGGGGACGCGCCTCAACGACGCCACGGAAACGCGAGTCATCAAAGAGGTTTTTGGGGAGCACGCGCGAAAAATTGCCATCAGTTCAACCAAATCCATGCATGGGCACACCATGGGAGCGACCGGAGCAATTGAATTGGTGGCCACCGTGATGGCGCTCGACCGGGGCATCATCCCTCCCACCGCCAATTACACCAAGCCCGACCCTGAGTGCGACCTGGACTACGTCCCCAACCAGGCGAGGGAAAAGCCGATCCGGGTGGCTGTTTCCAATTCCTTCGCGTTCGGTGGCCTCAACGCGGTGCTGCTCGTGCGCAAGCTGGCGTAGCGTCGCCCTTTAGGGCGACACGCCCGCGCCCGGCCTGAAGGCCGCCGCTACGGCGACGGAACGGATTGCCAAATGCGAACAAAAAAGATTGCCATTTTATCGCTGGGGATTGGTGCGGGACACCTGCGGGCGGCGGAGGTGATTCACCGGGCGCTTTACGACGGCGGCGAGGACATCGAGGCGCGGACGATTGACGCGCTTGATTTCGCCACGCGGTGGTTTCTGCTGCTCTACGTGCGGCCGTACTGGTGGATGCTGCGGCGGGCGCCGTGGCTGTGGCGATGGGTGTTCGAGCGGCGACAGGCGCGGCGGCATCGGGCGACGGCGCCGGCGTGGGTTTTCCGGCACGGCTGCCGCGAAGTGCTGAGCCAGCTTAAGACGATGGGGCCAGAGCTGGTGATTGCGACGGAAATCGGCGCGGCGGAGATTGCCGCGCTCGGCCGGCGCGAAGGCGTGTTTAACGCGCCGATTCTGGCGGTGCAAACGGATTTCCAGACCGAGCCTCCGTGGGTTCAGCCGGAAATTGACTTTTACTGTGTGGGGAGCGACGAGGCTAAGCGGCAACTTGCCGGATGGGGGGTCTCCGCGTACCGAATGGTAACCTGCGGGATTCCGGTGGACCCGGCTTTCGCGTTGCGCTTTGATCGCAGCGAACTCCGGCGCGCTTTGGGGTTGGAGGTGGGCAAGCCGGTGATTTTGGTAATGGGTGGGGGAATGGGACCGGCACCGGTGGATGAGATCGCGCGGTCGCTCGGAGTGTGTGGACAGCCGCTGCAGGTGCTGGCGGTTGCGGGCCGCAACCGGGAATTGCGAACGCGGCTGGAACAGCTTCGAGGGCGGGTCGCGCTCGCTTTGCACGTCTTTGGCTGGACGGACAACATTCCGGAACTGATGGGCGCGGCGGACTTGCTGATTACCAAGCCGGGAGGACTGACCACGTCGGAGGCGCTGGCGGCGGGCTTGCCGATGATTCTGACGTACCCAATTCCAGGACCGGAAGAACGTCATCTGAATTACCTCAAAGGGCTGGGCGTGGCGGTCGCGGCGGCGATGCTCGAGGAAATCCCCGAGATTGTCTCAGCCTTGCTGCGAGACGGCCAGCGGCTTAAGTCTATGAGCCAGCGGGCGCGCGAGCTCGCTCGGCCGGACGCCGCCCACGCGGTGGCCCAAGTGGCGCGGGCGCTGCTCGACAAAGAAACGTTCATTGACCTGTTGGCCGCGCCGCCATCGCGCTCGGGAGAATCGGCGTATTTGATGTGAGGAGGGGAGAAGAGGAATAGTGGAGTAGAGGAGCGATAGCCGCGACAGTGCCTTTGGTGTCGCGGGATCTGGAATAGCCCGCGACGGAGAAAACACCGTCGCGGCTACCTGCTGATTGTGCGTGCTCAGTTCTGACTTCTGAACACTTGCGGAAGCGAAGAATTTCCGGATGCTAACGAGCCTTCGCCAATTCGTTGAGGGAGCGGTCGTCGGCGATTCGGTGCCGAGGCTGACTCGGTGGGGCAAGTCAGTGCCGCCAGCCCTGATCTGGCGAATGCAGGAAGACTCGTTTCGCCGGACGGTGCGCTACGCGGCTCGGCATCAGAAATTTTTCGCGCAGAAGCTGGCAGAGGCCGGAATTCGAGCCGAGCAAGTGCGACGGCCGGCGGACTTGAGCGAAATTTTCACGACGCCAGAGGATCTGCTGTCGCATCCGCCGGAGGATTTTCTTTGCCGCGATCCGCAGGCCGTGTTTGAGACGACGGGAACCGGCGGCGAGCCGAAGCGCGTGTACTTCGACCATCAGGAATTGGAGCTGGCGGGGCGGTACGAGGCGGCGGCGCTCTATGAGAACGGCGTGCGGCCCCAGGATCGAGTGATCTGCACGTTCGACGCCGGATATTGGATCAGCAGTTGGGTCACTTATTTCGCTTGTCGCGCGATGGGCGCGTTTTGCTCGGCGGTGGGGAAACCCGACCCGCGCGATACGTATTCGAAGCTCAGGCTCTATGGCTACAACGTGATCGTCGCCGACCCGACGTGGCTGGTGAGCCTGAGCGAGATCGCGGAAAAGGAAGGTGCTTATCCGGTGAAGCTGATCGTGGCGGCGGGCGACCGCATGACCGCGGCGTACCGGAAGTATATCGAGGACGTTTGGAAAGCGCCTGTCATTCTAGGCTATGGCTCGACGGAAATGGGCGGCGGAGCCGGAATGGAGTGCCGCGAGCGGCAGGGCTACCATTTGGACGAATTCAATTTGCTGTTTGAGATTTTAGAGCCGGACGCGGAAGGTTACGGCGAACTGGTGGTGACGACGCTCGGGCGGCGCGTCATGCCCCTGATTCGTTACCGCGTGCGCGACGTAGCCCGCTTTATCCCCGAGCCGTGCGCCTGCGGCGCGACGCTTCGGCGGCTCTCCCCCATCAAGGGTCGGAGGGACGAAATGGTCGTCATGGGAGCCGGAAACCTGCACCCGGCCATCTTTGAAAACCTGATGCGCGATGTCGCTGGGATTTCGACGAACTGGCAAGTGGCGGTGCGGCAGGAGGGTTTGCACGACGTGCTGGAATTTCGGCTGGAGCTGACCAACGGCGTGAGCTCGTCGGCGGTCGAAGAGGCCGTGCGAAAGAACCTCGAAACTCGTTACCCCGAAATGTGGGCCAACCACTCCTGCGGCATGTACCGGCTGGCGTTCAAGTTCGGACCGCGCGGCGCGCTCGGGCAAGGACGGAAAATGAAAAGGCTTGTGGACGAAAGAGGGACGTAAAGGAGTGGTGTAGAGGAGTAGGGGAGTAGGGGAGTGGAGAGTTACACCAATCCGAGCGGAAGGGGAGGAGTGGTGAGCGGGGGCGCGGCGGGGTTGCAAACAGCCAAAGAAGCGGCCGCGCCGAAAAGGAAGGGCAAGGGGCCCGGTACTTATCAAGACTTGAAGGTGTGGCAGCGCGCCATGGAACTGGCCGAATCTTGCTATGTCGGGACACGAGATTTTCCCAAGGAGGAAATCTACGGACTGACTTCCCAGATGCGGCGCGCCGCCGCTTCAGTGGCCGCCAATATTGCAGAAGGCTATGGCCGGGAAAGCCGCGGCGACTTCCTCCGGTTTCTTCGCACAGCCCAAGGCTCGCTGAAAGAACTGGAGACGTATGTGATTCTCTGCCGCCGCATCGCGGTCGGCTCGGAGGAGACGCTCACGCGCATCGGGCGCGAATGCGAGGAAGTTGGGAAGATGCTGCGCGCTTTCATGCGGTATCTCCAGGGAAGGAAGTGACCGTGGCCACTGAACGGCAGCGCGAAAGATTTCCCTACTCCACTACTCCACTGCGTCCCTACTCTACTCTGATAATCTTTTCTGATTTTGACGGCACGATCACGCAGCAGGACGTGACGGACCGCATCCTGGAGGAACTCGCGCACCCGCTGTGGCGCGAGGTGGAGGATGAGTGGGTGCGCGGGCTGATCGGCTCGCGGGAATGCCTGGAGCGGCAGATGGCGCTCGTGGACGCTTCGCCCGAAGAACTGAATGAAGTGATTGACGCGATTCCGCTCGACCCAGCGTTTGCGAGCTTTTATCAGTTTGTCGAGCGCGAGAAGATTCCATTCTACGTGGTGAGCGATGGATTCGATTACGTCGTTTCGCGCATTCTGAAACGCGCCGGCGTGGGCGGGGAACTCGAAAACGGGCGGCATCTCTACGCGAGCCACCTGGAGATTTCCGGCCGGCGGCTGGCGGCGTCGTTTCCGCATTCGGATTGCGAGCATGGCTGCGCGACGTGCAAGGCGACGGTGATCAAGCGCCTGCGGAGAGAACGCTCGCGCGTCGTTTTTATCGGCGACGGATTCTCAGACCGGTTTGCCGTGGAAGAAGCCGACGTGGTGTTCGCCAAAAAGCAATTGCTCGGATATTGCCGCCGACGCAATATCGCCTGCCGGGCGTTTGAAACCTTTGCCGACGTCCAGGCGAAGCTCGGCAGCGCGGCGGCAGGGCGGGGAAAAAAGCCATCACGCCAAGGCGCCAAGGCGCCACGGGCCGCCACCGTCAGCCGGATCGAATAAAAAGGAGACGCAATTTGCCGATTGAGACCGCTTCAAAAATCGCTGAGCTCCTGGCGCTCGAAAAGAAATACTGCTCGCACGGCGACACGGTGCATTATCTCGACCCGCCCAAAGTTTTCGTCAACTGCGAAGGGTGCACTCTTTACGACGAGCAGGGCACGCCGTACCTCGATTTGCAGATGTGGTATTCGGCTGCGAACTTTGGGTACAAAAACCCGCGGCTGAACGAGGCGCTGAAGCGGCAAGTGGACCGGCTGCCGCAGCTCGCCTGCCAGTATTTGCACGCGGAAAAAGTGGAAGCGGCGGCGCGCATCGCGCAGTATTGCGAAAAGCGATTCGGCGTGAAAGGGCGCGTCCACTTCAACGTGGGCGGGTCGCAGGCCATCGAGGATTCGCTCAAGCTAGTGCGGAACGCGACGGGCAGGAACTTGATGTTCGCGTTCATGGGCGGCTACCACGGGCGGACGCTCGGCGCCTCGGCCATCACGTCGAGCTACCGCTATCGGCGGCGCTACGGGCACTTCAGCGACCGCGCGCAGTTTGTTTTCTACCCTTATTGCCTGCGCTGCATCTACGAACTAAAGCCCGAAACCTGCGGGCTCTATTGCGAGCGCGAATTTGAAAAACTTTTTGAGTCGGAATATTTCGGCGTGTGGGATCCGAAGGCCGGCGCGTCGGAGTTTGGAGCGTTCTACATCGAGGCGGTGCAGGGAACGGGCGGCTACGTGATCCCGCCGAAAGACTATTTCAAGCGATTGGCGGAAACCTGCCGCCAGCACAGAATCCTCATCGTGGACGACGAAATCCAGATGGGATTTTATCGAACGGGCAAGTTCTGGGCGATCGAGAATTTCGACATCGTGCCCGACATCATCGTCTTTGGCAAGGCGCTGACGAACGGCCTGAACCCGATTTCGGGATTGTGGGCGCGGGAAGAATTGATCGCGCCTGAAGTCTTTCCGCCCGGCTCGACCCATTCGACGTTTTCTTCCAACACCCTCGGCACGGCGGTGGCGCTTGAAACGCTGAAGATGCTGGAAGAAGAAGATTACGAAAGCCTCGTGCGCGAAAAGGGCGCGTATTTCCTGAAGGGTCTGCGCGAGCTCGAGCGGCGGCATCCCCAATCCATCGGGCAGGTGGACGGATTGGGGCTGGCGCTGCGCATCGAAGTCACCCAGCCGGACCGCATCGCTCCCAACCGTGAATTGACCGATCGAATTTTCGCCGAAGGCTTGAGCGGCAACCTGAACGCCCGCGGGCGCAAGTGGGGACTGGTCCTCGACGTGGGCGGATATTACAAAAACGTCTTCACGCTCGCCCCCGCCTTGACCATTACCCGCGACGAAATGGACCTCGCCCTCGAATTGCTCGACCAGGTTTTTGCGAGGTGCGAGAAATGAGAGGAGCAGGGGAGTAGGGGAGTAGGGGAATAGAGGAGTGGAGGAGTCGAGGGCTGCGTAGCCGCGGCGAGGAGGACGCTGGGTGCTGCCACCCACTGCACGTGGGCGGGAAATGTGATAGACAAGGAGCATGGGTTCGGGGCTCGTCAAGGCCGGGTCGCGTTGTCGGAAGGATCGGGGATGAACAATCAATTGTGGGGAGCGGTCGTCATCATCGTCCTTGGCTACGTTCTGGGCTTCTATTTCCAGAGCCGAAGCATCGCCCACATTGACAAGCGCATTGACGACCTATGGACGCAACTGAACGGACGTATCGATGATTTGAATTCGTCCGTCAATCATCGGTTCGACGACCTCAAGGATTGGATTCGCTCCGGAGTGAAACGGCTTGAAGACCGCATCGAACGCGATGTGGCCACCGGCGGATGAAAAGAACCCGCGGCAAGAAACCCTGCCGTGGCTTGCGTTTACTTACTCGCAACAGGGGGTGCGCGACGCGGATCGCGGGCGACGGCATCGGGGAGTTAAGATATGACTCCTTCCCCCGTCTACCCCAAGCTGTACCACATTACCCACGTGGACAATCTGCCCGGCATCATCGCAAACGGCGAAATTGTCTCTGACGCGTCAATGATCGCTCGGGGCGGCCCGACACAGCCTATCGGGATGTCCAGTATCAAACGCAGGCGGGTCGAGCAGCTTGATGTGCCTTGCCATCCAGGTACGAAGGTCGGCGACTACGTTCCGTTCTACTTTTGCCCGCGCTCGGTCATGCTTTACGTAATTCATTGCGCCAACCACCCGGAGCTAAGCTATCGAGGTGGCCAAGAACCCATCATCCACCTGGAGGCAGACCTGCTCGCCGTGGTCAAGTGGGCCAGAAGGGCCGGCAGGCGCTGGGCGTTTTCACTTTCCAATGCAGGCGCGTCCTATACGGTGTTCCGCTCGCGGCTGGAGGAGCTAGACCAGCTCGGCTGGGAGGCTATATCCGCGACGGACTTCAGAAGGGCTGAGGTGAAGGAAGGTAAGCAGGCCGAGTTCCTTCTCCACTCGAGTTGCCCCTTGTGTCTGATCGAGCGGATCGGAGTGCGGACACGAGCCATCGAGAGCAGAGTGCGTAGCGCCCTTTCACGAGGCATGTACAAGCCAGTGGTTGAGATCGTTCCAGAGTGGTATTTTTGAGCAGGGAGCGACCGCGATGATCGAATACAGGACTGGCGACATTCTAGCGGAGGATGCCGAGGCG
>JAJYNF010000207.1 GCA_021786455.1 Acidobacteriota bacterium | reverse complement strand
CGGCTGATGCGTCGGACCGTCCTCACCCAGAAAAATGCTGTCATGCGTGAAGACGAAAATGGAATGCGCCCCCATGAGCGCCGCCAAGCGAATAGCCGGGCGGCAGTAGTCGGAAAAAATCATGAATGTCGCCCCATAGGGAATGAGGCCGCTCAGCGCCATCCCGTTCAAGACTGCTCCCATGCCGTGCTCGCGCACCCCGAAGTGAAAATTGCGGCTGCCGTAGTTCCCGGGTTCAAAGTCCGCTGCTCCTTTAATCAGCGTGTCCGTGGATGGAGCCAGATCCGCCGCGCCTCCGATCAAGAAGGGCAAGCTGGGCGCAATAGCGTTCAACGTTTTTCCCGAGGCCTGGCGGGTGGCGAGGGGCCCGTCCGAGGTCTTGAAAACCGGCAGCCTGGTTTGCCAGCCCTCGGGAAGCTCGCCCCGCAAGAAGCGATCCAGTTCCTTAGCCAGCTCGGGAAAAGCCGCGCGATAAGCAGCGAGCTTCTCTTGCCACACGGCCTCTAGCTGCTTTCCGTGGTCAATGGCCCGGCGGAAATTTTCGCGCGCCTCTTCGGGCACATAAAACGGCGGCTCCACGGGCCAGCCGAGATTCTGTTTGGTGAGCTTGACCTCTTCGGCTCCAAGTGGCGCGCCGTGCGCCTCGGCGGTGTCCTGTTTGTTTGGGCTGCCATAGCCAATGTGCGTGCGGCACATGATGATCGAGGGCCGTTCGACCTCCGCCTGCGCGGCGCTCAACGCGCCCTCTATAGCCGCCAAATCATTTCCATCAGGGACCTTTTGCACAAACCAGCCGTAAGCTTCAAATCGCTTGGCGCGGTCTTCGGTGAACGCCAAATCGGTTGAGCCCTCGATAGAGATGTGATTGTCGTCGTAGAGGTAAATAAGATTGCTCAACTTCAAATGGCCGGCCAGCGAGCCCGCTTCCGAAGCCACCCCTTCCATTAAATCGCCATCGCTCACCAGCGCATAAATCTTGTAATCCAGGATTTCGTGCTCCGGCCGGTTGAAGTATCGAGCCAGGTATCTTTCGGCTATTGCCATCCCCACACCGTTTCCAAAACCTTGCCCCAGAGGACCGGTCGTCGTTTCGATCCCTTCCACCAAACGATGCTCCGGATGGCCCGGCGTCTTGCTTCCCCATTGTCGGAACTGCTTCAGGTCGTCGAGCGTCAGGTCGTAGCCCGTCAGGTACAGCAGGGCGTAAAGCAACATGCAGCCGTGGCCTGCCGAAAGAATAAAGCGGTCGCGGTTGGGCCACCGCGGGTTGAGAGGGTTGTGCCTTAAAAAGCGCGTCCAGAGGACGTAAGCCATCGGCGCCGCGCCCATCGGCAGACCCGGATGTCCGGATTTTGCCTTTTCGACGGCGTCCATGGCCAAGCAGCGAATCGTGTTGATAGAGAGTTGGTCGAGCTCCGAAAGATTCAACCCAGCTTTTTTGGCCTGGGTTAGGGCGTGCGAGTCCAAAATTGAGTCTCCCTGGTTGAGCGGCCGCGCGCGGTCCGGTCTTCCTACGCTCCACCGCGCGGCGCCATGAGGTGGCGTTGCTTCACATCTCGCTCGATGTCCCGCAAGAATAGTTGGAACATCGAAGAGTTATATTATATAACTTTTATTCTGCTTTTCGAGCAGTATCAAACTGATTTTGCGGAGGTCGCCCGCATCTGGAAAGGCGGTTGCATCATTCGCGCCAAGCTGCTCGATCCCATTCGTCACGCATTCAAAGCTAACCCGCAGCTTGCCAACCTAATGCTCGACCCAACTTTAGCCGGCGTCCTCAATTCCGCCTTGGAGAATTTGCGGGAAATCGTCCGCGCCGCCTACGGCTTGGGCACTCCCTGCCTTGCCTACGCGACCTGCCTCGGCTATTTTGACAGCTACCGGCAGAAGCGCCTGCCCGCCAACTTGCTTCAAGCCCTCCGCGATTGCTTTGGCGCTCACACCTATCATCCCACCGACCGGCCCGGAGTTTTTCACACCGAGTGGGCTAAACCGAATTAACCCCTCGGCCTGAAGCACTGGCGGCCACCCGCGCCGCCAGCCTCACCGGTTGCGGTTATAAATCGCCGCCGCTGCGCGGAGGGTTGTGGAGTAAAACCTACCCTATCTCCGGCGCGAATCGAGGGCCAGGTTCAGCGCCAACACGTTCACTCGCGGCTCACCCAAAAAACCGAGCACGCGGCCCTGCGTGTTCTCACGGATGAGGGCACGGACTTCGTTGACCGAAATACCTCTGGCACTCGCCACGCGCGCGCCCTGCGCTTCGGCAGAAGCGACGCTGATATCAGGATCAAGACCGCTCGCCGAAGCAGTCACGAGATCAGCCGGAATGGGGCCGGTGTAGTCAGGATTGTCCCGGCGAAATTCCGCGATGGAGGCTTTAATTCGGGCGACTAACTTTGCGTTGGTCGGGCCGTCATTTGACGCTCCCGACGCGCTCGCGTCATAATCACAAGCGGAAGGGCGAGGATGGAAATACCGCGCCCGGGTAAATTCCTGGCCGATGAGCGATGACCCGATGATTTGTCCGTGGACCCGAATCAAGCTGCCGTTCGCTTGATAATGGAAGAACGTCTGGCAGACCGCCGTGATCACTCCGGGATAGACCAGCCCGGTCAGCACAGTGAAAAATAACATCGCTCGAAACGCAGGGATAAGCTGTCTCCACATCGTTGTTTTCCTCTTCGACCGTGCCGACGGTTGACCGGCGTCCAAAAGCGCGTGGCCGCGACACTACCGTGTGCCTCGCGGGCTCTTAAGCGAACGGAAACCCCGCGACGGAGAAAACACCGTCGCGGCTGGCGCCCCTCACCGTCCTCCTACGCCAAATGCAGCAATCCCAGAATCCGGTCAATCATCCAGATGCACGGGAAGGGCGCAATCAATCCACCCAATCCGTAAATCCAAAGGTTGCGCCGCAGCATGGCTGCCGCGCTCTGTGGCTTGTACTTCACGCCTCTCAGGGCCAAGGGAACCAAGGCAATGATAATCAGCGCATTGAAAATCACCGCCGCCAGCACGGCGCTCTCCGGGGAATGCAACCGCATAATGTTGAGCGCATTTAGCTCAGGATAGGTGGCCGCGAACATGGCCGGAATAATGGCGAAGTATTTCGAGACGTCGTTCATGATCGAAAAGGTGGTCAGGGCGCCGCGCGTGATAAGTAATTGTTTTCCGATGGCGACCACTTCGATGAGCTTCGTGGGGTTGCTGTCCAAGTCCACCATGTTGCCGGCTTCCTTGGCGGCCATGGTGCCCGTGTTCATCGCCACGCCCACGTCGGCCTGCGCGAGCGCCGGCGCGTCGTTGGTCCCGTCGCCCGTCATGGCCACCAGGCGTCCGCCAGCTTGCTCCTTGCGGATATACTCCAATTTGTCCTTGGGGGTGGCCTGGGCCAAGAAATCGTCCACGCCCGCTTCCTGCGCGATGGCCGCGGCAGTGAGGGGATTGTCACCGGTAATCATGACGGAGCGAATGCCCATGGCGCGAAGCTGCGTCAGGCGTTCCTTCATGCCGCCCTTGACGATGTCTTTCAAATGAATGATGCCGAGAACCCGCGGGCCGTCCGCGACAGCGAGCGGCGTGCCACCCACGCGCGCGATGCGCTCGGCAGTTTCCGCAAGCTCCGGCGGGATCGTTCCGCCGCGCTCCGCGGCGAATTTGATGACAACGTCGGTAGCTCCTTTGCGGAGCTGGCGCCCATCGAAATCCACGCCGCTCATCCGCGTGTACGCGGAAAAAGGAATGAAGCTGGCGTTCATCTCGGAAAGGTCGCGGCCGCGAAGCTGGAACTTCTCTTTGGCGAGCACGACGATCGAGCGGCCTTCCGGCGTTTCGTCGGCAAGGCTGGCCAGTTGCGCAGCCTCGCTTAATTCGCGCTCGGACACCTCGCGCACAGGAATGAACGCCACCGCCTGGCGGTTGCCGAGCGTGATGGTGCCAGTCTTGTCCAGCAAAAGCGTGTTGATGTCTCCGGAAGCTTCCACGGCTTTGCCGCTCATCGCCAGCACGTTGTGCTGCATCACGCGGTCCATGCCCGCGATGCCGATGGCCGACAGCAACCCGCCGATCGTCGTCGGAATCAGGCAGACCAGGAGCGAAACCAGCACCGCCACGCTCGGCACCGATCCCGATCCCGCCGCGTGAACGGCGAACACCGCAAAGGGCTGCAACGTGACGACGGCCAGCAGGAAAATCAGCGTCATCCCTGCGATCAAAATGTTGAGGGCGATTTCGTTGGGTGTTTTCTGCCGCTGGGCGCCCTCGACGAGGGCGATCATGCGGTCAAGAAAAGTTTCTCCGGGATTCGAAGTGATTCGGATCTTGATCCGGTCGGAGAGAACCTTGGTTCCCCCCGTCACCGCGCTTCGGTCTCCTCCGGATTCGCGGATGACCGGCGCGCTTTCGCCTGTGATGACGGACTCGTCCACCGTGGCGATTCCTTCGATCACCTCGCCGTCGCCGGGAATAATGTCGTCCGCTTCGCTCACCACGACATCTCCGGCGCGAAGTTGCGAAGCCGAAACCGTCTCAAGCTTTCCGTTGGCGGTCACCCGTTTAGCGACGGAATCGGTCTTCGTCTTGCGCAGCGTGTCCGCTTGCGCCTTGCCGCGCGCTTCCGCCATCGCTTCGGCAAAATTGGCAAAAAGCACGGTAAACCACAGCCACAGCGAAATCTGAAAGTCGAAGCCCACTCCCGGCGCTCCGCGGAACAAGTCGCGCACCAGATAGACGGATGTCAGCGCCGCCCCGATCTCCACCACAAACATGACCGGATTTTTAATCAACGTAGCAGGATTGAGCTTGACGAAAGATTGCTTAAAGGCCCGCTGCGTCAACTCGCGGTCGAAAAGAGGGCGCGCGCGCGCCATGCGTCGAGGAATCAGCGCCGTCAGGTCCTCGGTGGAAGAGGAATTTGCCGCAGGTGTCACCATGACTCAGCTCCAGGTGGTCAGCCAAAGAGAGGAGTACAACTTCCCTTTGAGCATCAGAAAGTATTCGACCAGGGGGCCGAGCGACAGCGCGGGGAAAAACGTGAGCGCGCCCACCACGATGATTACCCCCACCAGCAACCCCACGAACAGCGTTCCGTGCGTCGGCAGCGTGCCGCTGGTTTCCGGCACTTTCTTCTTGGCCGCCAAGCTGCCGGCTATGGCCAGTGCCGGGATTATGAAAAAGAAACGCCCAATCAGCATGGCCAACCCCCCCACGAGGTTGTACCACGGGGTGTTCACGTTGAGTCCAGCAAAAGCACTGCCGTTGTTTTCCGCCTGGCTCGAAAACGCGTAGAGAATCTCGCTGAAGCCGTGCGGCCCGCCGTTGTTCACATTGGCAACGGCTGGCCCCGGCGAGTTCCAATATCCGTGCGCGGCAAAGCGCGCATCCAACGTGACGGCGGTAAAAACTAAAATGGCAAAAGCGGTCGCAATGATGGCGATCATCGCCATCTTGACTTCCTTTTGCTCGATTTTCTTTCCCAGATACTCCGGCGTTCGGCCGACCATCAAGCCGGCGATAAACACGCCCACAATCGCGTACATAAGGATTCCGTACAGGCCGGAGCCGACTCCGCCGAAAATCACTTCGTCCGTTTGCAAGTTGAACATGGGGATCAGCCCGCCGAGCGGCGTGTAACTGTCGAGCATACTATTCACGCTTCCATTGCTGGCATCGGTTGTGGCGGTAGCCCAAAGGGCGGAACTGGCGATGCCAAATCGAACCTCTTTGCCTTCCATGTTGCCGCCTGGCTGAGTCCGCGTCGCTCGCGTCTCAATCCCCAGCCGGGCCAGATTGGGATTGCCCGCCTGCTCGGCCCCGTAGCAGATGAAGGCCCCCGCGAAAAACAACACCGACATGGCCGCAAACAGCGCCCACCCTTGCCGCGTGTCGCCCACCATTTTTCCGAACGTATAGGTAAGCCCGGAAGAAATGACCAGGATCGCCAAAATCTCCATGAAGTTGGTCAGCGGGGTCGGATTCTCGTAAGGGTGCGCGGAGTTCTGATTGAAAAAGCCGCCGCCGTTGGTCCCTAGCATCTTAATGGCTTCTTGAGATGCCACTGGGCCGATGGCGATGGTCTGCGAGGAGCCTGCCAGCGTCTTCGCTCGCACGTAGCGCTTGAACGTTTGGGGGACGCCGCGCGCACACAAGAAAAGCGCGAAGAGAAACGAGAGGGGCAAAAGGACATAGAGGGTGGCGCGCGTCAGATCCACCCAGAAATTGCCGATGGTGTTCATCTGCTTTCGCGCAAAGCCGCGAATCAAGGCGATGGCCACGGCGATGCCGACGGCGGCCGAAACAAAGTTTTGCACCGTGAGTGCCGCCATTTGTACGAGATAACTGAGCGTCGTCTCGCCTCCGTAGGCTTGCCAATTGGTGTTGGTGATAAAGCTCACTGCCGTATTGAAGGCTAGGTCCGGGGTCATCGGGGTATGATTGGCCGGCGCGTGCTTGGTTCCAAACCCCATCGGGTTCAACGGGAGAAAACCCTGAAGACGCTGGAGGAGATAAACGAACAAAAAGCCAGCCAGGCTAAACGCCAATAGCGACGCCGCGTATTGCGTCCATCGCTGCTCCACGTCTTCACGCACGCCCAAGGCCCGGTAGGTGAGCCGCTCCAAAGGCCGAACCGCGGGGTGTATGAAGGTGCGGCGGCCCTCGAACACGTTCGCCATATAAAGACCCAGAGGCTTGGTAAGCGCCAGCAGGGTCAAGAAGAACACCACGATATAGAGCACACCGCTTGCGGTCATCAGATCCTCCTCAGAACCGCTCGGGACGCAACAGAGCGTAAACGAGATAGACGAACAGAATGCCCGCTACCGTGCCGGCGATGATGTATTCCATCGCTCAAACCTCACTTACCCATGCTCCGTCCGCGCCACCAGCGGCGCGCCGCCACGACGGACCAAACTGCCTCCGCCAATCCGAACGGCCATGCCCCCTGTAGAAAGCCGTAAATGGAGCCGAGAACGCACGACATCCCGAAAGCCAGAGTGAACCACCGGCTGCGCTCCTCGAGCGCGTAGCACAGCAGCATCGCAAGTACGGCCAACAGCCCGAATGCGGAGAGGGGACTCATGATCGTCTATAGCCGGTCGCACGCCTTGGTAAAGAGCCAAAGCGCGACAAAGGAAAGAATCGCGGTCAGGATAAAGAACACGTCAAGCATAACCGTTTCACCTCGCTGGAACGAAAATCACCTCATGGCCGGATTTCTCGATCTGCCTGGCCAGGCGTGGCTCGCTCGAAAGCCATGCCTGCCGGGGCCGCATCCGTCTCCCAAAATGAAGAACGCCCTTCGTTAGCTTCATTCGCACTAAGGCTAGCTGGCGAACCATAAAGGACGCATAAACAAACCGTAAATAAATTCTTACGCGCTGGGGGGAACTTTAAGCTGATAGCCAACTCGCGGGATCGTTAGCAGGTAGCGCGGAAAAGAGGGGTCCGGCTCGATTTTTTTCCGGAGACGATTGACGAAAACACGGAGATATTCAACCTCGTTTCCATAGTCCGGGCCCCAGACTGTCTGGAGGAGCTTGGCGTGGGAAACCGCGGCGTTTGGGTGCGCAGCCAGGTAGCGTAGAAGATCAACTTCCTTCGGGGTCAACGGATAATCCTTATTGGAATCGCGAACCCGCCGCGCCAGAAAATCAATTATCAACCCGTCGAGCTCGAGGCGATGCGGCATGTTATCGGCGGATACGGGCGCGCGCCGCAACGCGGCTCGGATGCGAGCCATCAGTTCAGGAGTGCCAAAGGGTTTGGTCACGTAATCGTCGGCGCCCGCATCGAGCGCCTCGACTTTGTCCTTCTCGGCGCTGCGCACCGTGAGAATCAGGATGGGAATTTCGCTCGAGGCCCGAATCGCGCGGCAAGTCTCGAGTCCGCCCATGCCGGGCATGTTGATATCCAGCAGGATCAGATCATACGAGTCGGAGCGGAGCTTTGCCAGGGCTTCCTCGCCGCCGCGAGCGTCATTGACCACGTAGCCCCGCCCGACCAGCGTCATGCGCATGACGCGCCGGATCTGCGGGTCGTCATCCACCACCAGAATTTTGGCGCTGCTCATGTTTCGTCTTCGTGGGCAACCGGAAGCGTGAAAGCAAACACCGCTCCGGGGCCAGGATGATTTTCCACCCAAATCTTCCCGCCATGTGCCCGGACAATTTCCCGAGCAATGGCAAGACCCATCCCGCTTCCGGGAATCAGGCCGCGTTGGGATTTACCGCGGTAGAATTTTTCGAAGATACGCTCCTGCTCGGCCGCCGGTATCCCTGGCCCGCAATCGGCCACGCGGACGGTTACCCAACCGCTCAGCGCCCGCGCCTGGATCGCCACCAGCGAGCCGGGCGGCGTATAGCGGAGCGAATTGCTCAGCAACTGCCAGAGCGCGATGCTCACGAGCTCAGGGTCGGCCTCGACCAGCGGCAGATTTTCCGGAATATCCACTTCCACTCTCCGACCTTCGTCGGCCGTCTCGAGTTTCTGGAGGCTGGATTGCGCGAGACCCGCCAACCCGCAGGCCCCCGTCTGCAAACGAATTTTGCCCGCCTCCAGGCGCGCCATCTGAATGGCTTCCGTCAGCATCGAGCTCAAGCGGTCAGCTTCCTCGTTCACGATTTGCAGAAGGTCGCGGTGGGCTGGCGGAAACCTCGGGTCTGACAGTAGCGCCGTCACCGCCGCTTTGATGGGAGTAAGAGGCGTCTTGAACTCATGCGCCATGGCATCGAGCAAGGTGGACTTAAGCTCTTCGCTCTCACGCACGGCTTCCGCGTGGCTGGCAGCCTCTTGCGCTCGAACCCGCTCCAGCGTGATGGCGGCAAGATTGGCGACCGAGTGAAGCGTCGTTTCAGACATCCCAGAGCCGCAAACCGCGAGACTCCCGAGCGTCACTCCCCCCAACCGGATGGGAATGATGGTCGTGGACGTGGCGGAGTCGTGCAGCACGGTTCCCTGCACGGCCGCGTCGCGCAGCCTGGCCTCATCGGCAGGGATGTCTTCGGGACCGGCCCGGTAAATCCGTTGGTCCGCGCGGTTGAAAAAAGCCGCGCCCCGCAACTCGAAGATTTGCGCGGTTTGATGGGCAATCTGTTTTGCCAGCTCGCTTGGGCTGCCGCTCAGCAGCCATGCGCGGCTCAAAGCGTACAGGCGCTCCAACTCGTGCTGCCGACGGACGGCTTCTTGCGTCCTCCGCTTGGCAGCCGATGAGAGCCTGCTTGCCGTCACCGACGTCGCCAAGAAAGCGAACAGCGCAACCCAATTCTGGGGGGCTTCAATGGTCGAGGCGCCAACGGGCGGCAAAAAGAAGTAATTGAAACAAACCATGGCGAATCCCGAAGCCACCGCCGCCTCCCACAAGCCCCAGCCCGTGGCAACCCCGAGGACAACCAGCAAGTAGGTCAACGCCACGGTGGTGGAATTCACCCGCAGCACGCGCGCGTATATCCACGTGACGGCCGCAATCAGTACCAGGCCGCCTGCAAAACGAAAAAGGCTTTGGATGCCAACTCGCACGCGATCCGCCACCATGAGTGGCGCTCAAACTCCTCTCATCGGCTATTTTACGCTTCGCCTCGCGGCCAATCCACTGACGGCCTCCAGCCGGCACAGGTCCAGAAATATTTTCGCCTTCCGCTTGAGCCGGACTCCATTCAGCCTTGCGCGCCACTGGTTCCCTCCTCCGACGGCAATCGGAATGCAATAATATGAAAACTCATATACGCTACACGGATTATCATACAACTCATATTTCTCTTGGCTGATAGGGTTAAATATTTCAACGTTTGTTTTCAACAAATTGGACTATGAATGCACCCTTCATCGAAGGATTGGTATGGAATT
>JAJYNF010000332.1 GCA_021786455.1 Acidobacteriota bacterium | reverse complement strand
TTGAAAACGTAATTTCCGGCCGCGTCCGACCACGTCTCAATCCGCGCGCGGGTTTCCATGTCAAAGAGGATAATTCTCGCCCCCGGCACGGCCACGTTGCTTGGTCCGGTGACTTTTCCGGTGACCACCCCCCAGGAGCTGCGGGCGCTTGCCTGAGCCTCGGGGGCTATACACATCAGAACGATTACCACCACGGCCACCATCAGTCCTGCTGCACTGTCTCTGCGATATCTCATCGCCTCTACCTATTGACCCAAGACCTGACGCAACGGTTTACAAACCAATCGAAAGCGCGCGAACCTCAGCCGCCATGCCTACATGATGCCGCGAGTATGTCGCTCGGTGCGCAAAATGTATGTAAAACGATGTCAAGCGTGGCCTTCTTGCATACCCTTAACCTGCTTCGCAGCGAGATGACTTACAGCGGTCGCGTGGCGTGGCTTACTGGCCGAGGCTAGGCTGGCAATGGTGAATTGGCCAAGAGGCGCAGAACGGCGGCGGTGCGGGTCTCGACGCCCAACTTTTCGAGAACGTGTTCCATGTGCTTCTCGACGGTGCGGACGCTCAAGCCGAAAATGGCGGCGGCCTCAAGACTGGGCTCGCCTTTGGCGACCCACGCCAGGACTTCTGCTTCGCGCGGGGTAAGGCCGAGCAGGGCGCGAACGTCACCCTAGCTAAGCCGGGCCACCGCGCATCCCCTCCCCTGAGAAATTCCTCGATACGTAGGAATACGTATTGACGCTACGGGCGGGATGTTCGGGTATGTTCTCGTCCCGCGGAAAAATTTTCTCATCAACCCGCACGACCCGCGCTGGCGGCATCTCGGAATGCTGGGGCCGCTCCTGCGCGCCGAAGTCGGCGACACGATTCGCGTCGTCTATCGGACGAAACCGATCATGCGGTTCCGACGCCGCTCACAGCCACCAGCACCACGGTCACCTACCCCTATTTTGTGACGTTGTCCATCAACGGCTATTCTTACAGCAGCATGCCGGTCCGGTATCTGACGATGCGCAAGGGCGAGCGCGTTCGCTGGTACATCATGGCGGGACTGAACGATTTCGATTTCCACACGCCGCACTGGCACGGCAATACGGTGACGGTGGGCGGAATGCGCACCGATGTTGTCGCGGTCGCCCCGATGCAGATGGTGGTGGCCGATATGGTCCCGGACGATGTCGGCGTTTGGCTCTTCCACTGCCACATTGCCTTCCATTTCGAGAACGGAATGAGCGTGAAGTATCAAGTGAGACCGTAACACAAGGCACCGGGCGTCGCGATCTCCGGTAACGTGATCGGAGATGAAGCAATGGATGTCTCCGTGCCTAGCCATATCCTCGCAAATGTCCATCTGAACGCCTTGATCGGAGGGGATGGGGGTGTGTCCACTGCGGCACCGCGCTGAGTGGTTGCCCCGCGCCGGCGGTGGGATTGGCCGAGCGGTTTCCTTAGGAGGTTGCTAAAAAACGCTAGGGACTCCGTCATTCCGAGCGAAGTGAATAATCTGCTTTCGCTGGGCGCGCGGTATCGGAGGACTCAAATTTTGAACAGCGAGTCGAACTTCTTCCGGGCGCGCTCGGCTTCGGGGGAAAGCCCTCGGCTCGGAGATGGAGCGTTTTCGGGTGAGAAATAGTCGCAATGGTTGGAGGACTCTTTATCTCGAACCCATTCTGCCTGAGGCTCGGCGCACTGGTTGTGCTTGCCCGGGTCGTGGAATTTGCAGTTGCGGCAGACGTGGAGGTCCGCTTCGCATTGAGGGCAAGTATCTCGCAAGCCGACGCGGACCTCCGAGATTTCTACGGCTCGTTGGCACTTCCAGCATTGAACCATCATCGCCGGAGAAAGCTGTGCTCCACCTCAAGAGCTCGTCGCTTCACCACGCGCCGGCCATCGGCCCTCGTCATCGCGCGCGAGGCGCGGGACACTGAGGCCTGGGGCGCTACGTTACGTTCTCGCTTCGTCCTCGTCGAGCAGGTCGGGAGCCGGCGGCGCCGGCACGATGAGTTCTTCTCCCGTCGAAATCTCGGCGGCGGCGGCCGGGGCAGGCGCCGCGACCTCCGTGAGCAACCTGAAGTTGCGGTAGCGGTCAAGCCCGGTGCCCGCGGGAATGAGGCGGCCCATAATGACGTTTTCCTTAAGGCCCCGCAGGTGGTCCACGGCGCCGCGAATCGAGGCCTCGGTAAGCACCCGCGTCGTCTCTTGAAAGGAGGCGGCCGAGATGAAGGAATCCGTGGCCAGTGAGGCCTTGGTGATGCCCAGCAGGAGCGGACGCCCGATGGAGGGTTTGCCTCCCTCGGCTTTCACCCGCTCGTTCTCGTCACGGAATTTGAATCGGTCCACCTGCTCATCGAGAAGAAATTCCGTATCGCCCGGCTCCTCTACCTTGATCCAACGCATCATTTGGCGCACGATGACTTCAATGTGCTTGTCGTTGATGTTGACACCCTGGAGGCGATAGACCTCCTGGATTTCGTCCACGAGGTATTTCTGCAGTTCCTTTTCTCCGAGGACGGCCAAGATATCGTGAGGATTACGCGGGCCGTCCATAAGCGGCTCACCGGCTTTGACTCGCTCACCCTCCTGAACGGAAATATGAACGCCGCGCGGCAACAGGTACTCTTTCGGCTCGCCACGTTCAGGGAGGACGATGACTTTCCGCTGCCCTCGGACGATCTCGCCGTACTTGACCGTGCCATCTATTTCCGTAATGACGGCCGGTTCGTGGGGCTTGCGGGCTTCAAAGAGCTCGACCACGCGAGGCAGGCCGCCCGTGATATCTTTGGTCTTGGTCGTTTCGCGCGGGATTTTGGCCAAAACATCGCCCGGGCTAACCTTGTCTCCCTCTTGTACCATCAGGTGGGCTCGAGAGGGCATTAAATATTTTTTGGCGCTCTTGCCTCGGGCCTCCTCGCTGCGGATGGCGAGTTGCGGCTGATACTTCTCATCGGGCGAGTCTTTGACGACCCATTGCGACAGGCCGGTCACCTCGTCCACCTGTTCTTGAAGCGTGACGCCTGGTTCAAGGTCCTTGAATTGGACCTCGCCAGCAGTCTCGGTGAGGATCGAGAAGGTATAGGGGTCCCATTCCACGACAACATCCCCGACCTTGACCGGCGCGCCATCCGGGAAGTAAATTTTGGCGCCGTACACGACGGTGTGGCGCTCGCGCTCACGGCCTTTTTCGTCCACAACGGCCACCGACCCGTTGCGGTTCATCACCACAAAATGCCCTTCGCGGTCAGTGATGGTTCGCAGGCCCATAAATTTGAGGGAGCCGTTGTTTTTCACTTCCAGCCTGGACTGCTCGGTGATGCGGCTGGCGGCCCCACCGATGTGGAAGGTCCGCATGGTGAGTTGTGTTCCCGGCTCGCCGATGGACTGGCCCGCGATCACTCCTACAGCTTCGCCCATGTCCACGAGGCGTCCGGTGGCAAGGTTGCGTCCGTAACAACGCACGCAAACTCCGCGGCGGGATTCGCAGGTGAGTACGGACCGGATTTTGACACGTTCGATACCCGCCGCCTGCACCGCCGCGGCTAAGTCCTCGTTAATTTCCTGGTTGTAGTCCACAATGACGTTGCCTTCATAATCTTTGATCTGCTCGAGGGAAACCCGACCGACGATGCGGTCGCGGAGCGGCTCGACGACTTCGCCAGCCTCCACGATGGACTCGACATAAATACCGTCCACCGTGCCGCAGTCGAACTCGGAAATAATGACGTCCTGGGCCACATCCACCAGCCGTCGGGTGAGATAGCCGGAATCAGCAGTTTTCAGCGCAGTGTCCGCCAGGCCTTTGCGCGCGCCGTGCGTCGAGATGAAGTATTGCAAGACAGTGAGACCTTCACGGAAGTTGGCCGTGATCGGCGTCTCAATAATTTCTCCGGAGGGCTTGGCCATCAGGCCGCGCATCCCGGAGAGTTGCCGAATCTGCTGCTTGGAGCCGCGAGCGCCCGAATCCGCCATAACATAGACGGGATTGAGCCCGCCCGCCGTGTCCTGCGCCTCCATCGCCTGGAACATCTCATCGGCGACTCGGTCGGTGACGTCGGACCAGATGGCAATGACCTTGTTGTAGCGTTCGCCATGGGTAATCGCCCCTTCCTGGTACTGCTTTTCCACTTCAATGACTTCCTTTTCGGCGCCGCGAACCAGGGCCGCTTTACTGGAAGGCACCACCAGGTCTTCAATGCCGAGCGAGATCCCGGAACGAGTCGCATAAAGGAAACCAAGGGATTTGACCTCGTCGAGCATCCGCACGGTGGTTTCCAGCCCAAAACGCAGATGGCAATAATTCACCAATGACCCTAAACCCTTCTTGCGGAGCAGGCCGTTAACAAAAGGCATCTCCTTGGGCAGGTGGTCGTTCAGAATGACCCGCCCGGCGGTCGTATTCACGAATTGGCCCTTCAGCGTAATCGGCTCAGTGTGGAGCACGTCCTGATCGTCGAAGGCGGTGGCGAGGTCAACGACCGGACCCGTGTAACGGAGGCGGATGGCGCTGCGGGTTTCGATTTCGCCGGCTTCGAGGGCCAGCAACACTTCCTCCGAATTGGCGAAGGGCCGGCCTTCCCCTTTGGCGCCTTTCTTTTCCTTCGTCAGATAGTAGATGCCGAGCACGATATCCTGCGTCGGAACGGCCAGCGGTCCGCCATTGGCCGGCGACAGGATGTTTTGCGATGAAAGCATCAGGATGGAAGCTTCGGCTTGCGCCTCGGGCGAGAGTGGAATGTGGACGGCCATCTGGTCGCCGTCGAAGTCCGCGTTAAATGCCGTGCAGACCAGGGGGTGAATCTTGATCGCTTTCCCCTCCACCAGCACCGGCTCAAAGGCTTGAATCCCCAGGCGATGAAGTGTGGGGGCGCGGTTGAGGAGCACCGGATGGTCTTTGATGACTTCCTCCAAAATATCCCAAACGATCGGCTCCTGGCGCTCCACCATTTCTTTGGCGGCCTTGATGGTGGCGCAGTGGCCATTCTGCTCCAGCTTGTGATAAATGAACGGCTTAAAGAGCTCCAGAGCCATCTTCTTGGGGAGACCGCACTGATGCAATTTGAGTTCCGGTCCCACCACAATGACGGAGCGGCCGGAATAATCCACTCGCTTGCCCAGCAGGTTCTGCCGAAATCGCCCCTGCTTGCCTTTGAGCGTGTCAGAGAGCGATTTCAGAGGCCGATTGTTGGCTCCCCGCAAAATGCGCCCACGTCGTCCATTATCGAACAGGGCATCAACCGCTTCTTGAAGCATGCGCTTTTCGTTGCGAATGATGACATCCGGGGCGTGCAGCTCCATCAGCTTCTTCAGCCGGTTATTGCGGTTAATCACCCGGCGATAGAGATCGTTGAGGTCCGAGGTGGCAAACCGCCCGCCGTCGAGCGGCACCAGCGGCCGCAGCTCGGGCGGGATGACGGGAAGCACATCGAGGATCATCCACTCCGGCTTGTTGCCCGACTTCCGAAACGCCTCGACCACCTTCAACCGCTTGGCGAACTTGATCCGCTTCTGTAGGGAGGGATCGGCCTTCATTTTCTCGCGCAGCTCAACGGACAGCGATTCCACGTTGACGCGCTTCAAGAGCTCTTTGATGGCTTCCGCACCCATGCCGGCGCGAAACTTACCGGAGAATTCCTGCTGCAGGCGCCGGTAGTCCTCCTCGCTCAGGACGTCTTTTTCCTTGACCGGGGCGTCGCCAGGCTCAATCACAACATAGGCCTCGAAGTAAAGGATTCGTTCAAGGTCGCGCAGAGAAATGTCGAGCAAATGCCCGATGCGGCTGGGCAGCCCCTTGAAGAACCAGACGTGCGAGCAGGGCGCCGCCAGCTCGATATGACCCAGCCGCTCGCGCCGTACCTTCGACAACGTGACTTCGACGCCACACTTGTCGCAAATGACGCCCCGATGCTTCATGCGCTTGTATTTTCCGCACAGACACTCCCAGTCCGTGACCGGGCCAAAGATGCGGGCGCAGAATAGGCCGTCCCTCTCCGGCTTAAAAGTCCGATAGTTGATTGTTTCCGGCTTGGTGACTTCCCCGTGCGACCACGAGCGGATTTTTTCCGGGGAAGCAAGGCTGATACGAATGGCATCAAATTCTCCGATCAAACTGACTCGGTCATAAGGGCTGCTTCGAAACACGGTTTCCTCCTTCGAGGATAGGGACTTTCTGGAAATTCAAACTCGCCGCCACACGCGTCCGCCGGGTTAGCCGTCATTTTGACCCAAGGCTATCCGTTCGCGCCGATGGGCTGTTCCTTGGGCCGCTTGACCAGTTCCACGTCCAGGCACAAGCTCTGGAGTTCGCGCACCAGAACGTTGAAGGATTCCGGCACGCCGGGCTCGATGGCAGCCTCGCCTTTCACGATGGCCTCGTAAATCTTTGCCCGACCGTACACGTCGTCGGACTTGGCGGTCAACAGCTCCTGCAAGATGTACGCCGCGCCGTAAGCCTCGAGGGCCCAGACTTCCATTTCGCCAAACCTTTGCCCGCCGAATTGCGCCTTGCCGCCGAGCGGCTGTTGGGTGATGAGCGAATAAGGCCCAATCGAACGGGCGTGAATCTTGTCATCCACCAGGTGCGAGAGCTTCAACATGTAGATGTAGCCGACGGTCACCGGTTGCTCGAAGGCCTCGCCCGTCATGCCGTCCCGCAAAACGATTTTGCCGGAACTGCTCAGACCCGCCTTTTGAAGATAATCGCGAATCTCGCGTTCGGTGGCGCCGTCAAACACCGGCGTAGCAAAGCGTACTCCTTCGTGGAGCAAACGAGCGTAGCCCAGAAGCTCGTCATCGCTCATCTGGTCTAGCAGGTCGGTATGGCGCGGGTACTTGAAAATGGCCTTCAACTCCTTGCGGATAATTTCCGCCTGCGTGCCGTTGGACATCAGCGAGCGGATTTTATTGCCCAGCTCTTTGGCGGCCCAACCGAGGTGCGTTTCCAGAATCTGGCCGACGTTCATGCGCGAGGGCACTCCCAGCGGGTTCAAGACAATTTCGACGGGCGTGCCATCCGGCATGTAAGGCATGTCCTCTTCCGGCAAAATGCGAGCGATGACTCCTTTGTTGCCGTGGCGGCCCGCCATCTTGTCTCCCACCGAGAGCTTGCGCTTCATGACGATATAAACCTTGACCAGTTTGATGACCCCCGGGGGCAGCTCATCGCCTTTTTTGAACTTCTGGATTTTCTCGTCGGTGATTTTGCGCAGAATATCAATTTGCCGGGAGGTCATTTCCTCAATTTCATCAATCCGATCGAGGAGGGCGGGGGCCTTCTTGCCGATGCGAGCCCGCTTCAAGTTGCGGCCGGACAGTTGCGCCAAAACCTCTCGGCTCAGCGGCGTGCCTTTGACCAACAAGCGTTTGTTGGTTTTCTCATCGTGGAGGTCCGCCTGCAACACTTCGCCTTCGAGCATGGCGCACAAACGGTTGAGGCGCTCGTCATTGAGGATCCGAATTTCATCGCTAAGGTTTTTTTCCAACCGCGCGACCTCGGCTTCCTCGATGGCCCGGGCGCGCTCATCCTTTTCCGCGCCTTTGCGGGAAAAAATCTTAACGTCCACCACGATGCCCTCAATGCCCGGCGGGCAGGTGAGGGAAGCGTCCCGAACGTCGCCCGCCTTCTCTCCGAAAATCGCGCGCAGAAGTTTCTCCTCCGGCGTCAGTTGAGTTTCCCCTTTGGGGGTGACCTTGCCAACCAGAATATCGCCCGGCTTCACGTAAGCGCCGATGCGGATAACGCCGCTTTCGTCCAGGTCCCGTAGCAGCGATTCAGAGACATTCGGGATATCGCGGGTGATCTCCTCCGGCCCCAGTTTCGTGTCACGGGACTCAATTTCGAATTCTTCAATATGGATGGATGTATAGGAATCCTCCTTCACCAGCTTCTCGCTGACAAGGATCGCGTCCTCGAAGTTGTACCCGCGCCACGGCATGAAGGCAGCCAGAACGTTGCGGCCGAGCGCCAGCTCACCGCGGTCGGTGCACGGGCCGTCCGCAAGCACCTGGCCGGCCACTACCCGTTGCCCTCTGCGAACGACGGGCTTTTGGTTGATACAAGTGTTCTGGTTGGAGCGGCGGAACTTAATCAGCTGATAGATGTCAGCTCCGACCTCGCGCGACAGATGGATCGAGTGGCCGTCGCCCTCAACGCGGACGATGATGCGCTCGCTGTCCACGCTGTCCACCACGCCGTTGCGTTTGCATAGGACCACGGCCCCGGAATCCCGCGCCGTCACTTCCTCCATCCCTGTTCCCACGAGCGGGGATTGAGCCCGCAGCAGCGGGACCGCCTGGCGCTGCATATTGGAGCCCATCAGCGCGCGGTTGGCGTCGTCGTTCTCGAGGAAGGGAATCAGGGAAGCCGCCACGCTGACCAGTTGCTTCGGGCTGACGTCAATGTAATCCACATTTTCACGGCGCACCAGGACAAAGTCCCCGGCTTGGCGGGCGTTAACCAACTCCTCCACGATGCGGTTGCGCTCATCCAGCTGCACGTTCGCCTGCGCCACCACGTGCTGGTCTTCCTCCCACGCGGAGAGGTAAAACGAATAAGGCTCGTATTCGACGAGTTTGCGCTTTTTCTCGCGCAGCTCCTCGTTGGCCCGCTCCACTTCTCCCAGCTCGACGTGTTCTCCTACCTTCCACTGGCCGTCGCCGCCGTGGGTGATGGTGACGTAATCGAGCACCCGCCCGCTCCGCACTTTGCGGTAAGGGCTCTCGATAAATCCGTATTCGTTGATGCGCGCGTAGCACGAAAGCGAGGAGATCAATCCGATATTGGGGCCTTCGGGAGTTTCAATGGGACAGATGCGGCCGTAGTGGGTGGGGTGAACGTCTCGAACCTCGAAACCGGCCCGCTCGCGCGATAATCCTCCCGGGCCAAGGGCTGACAATCGGCGCTTATGGGTAATTTCCGACAAGGGGTTGGTCTGATCCATGAACTGCGACAACTGCGATGACCCGAAAAACTCGCGGATGGCCGCCATCACCGGCTTGGCGTTGATGAGATCGTGCGGCATGGCGGTGGACATCTCTTGATAGACGGACATTTTTTCCTTGATGGCCCGTTCCATGCGAACCAAGCCCAGCCGAAATTGATTCTCCAGCAGCTCACCCACCGCGCGCACTCGGCGGTTCCCGAGGTGGTCAATATCATCGGTAACGTAGTTTCCGCCCGGATTGCGGCGCAGTTTGAGTAGGTAGCGAATAACGGCATAGAAGTCTTCGGGATCGAGTGTTCGCTTGTCCAGAGGGAGCTGCACGGTGGCCTGCTCGGAATGGTCGGTCGCCAGCGTGCCCTCGCAGCCACGGACCACTTCTTGGCAGACGCTGTTGACCCGCTTGCCCACAAAAATTTTCTCTTGATCCACAATCAGGTAGAAATTCGAGGCAGGGAGGTTTTGCCCCCCTTCGAGTTCAAATTCCTTCGCCTTTTCATCCAGGCGGCCCTTGAGCCGGCCGTAGTAGCCGAGCTTGATGTTAAATTTGAGCCGCCCGACCCTTGAGAAGTCATATTTGCGAGGGTCGAAGAACATCTCCATAAAAAGAGACGTCGCCGTATCTAAGGTGGGAGGATCTCCCGGCCGCATCTTGCGGTACATCTCGATCAGCGCCTCTTGCGGCGACTTTAAGGCATCGCGACGCAGCGTTTGACAGACGACGGTTCCCACGTCGTCGCGCTCCGGAAAGAAAATGGAAAGCTCCTTGATGTTGGCTTCATAGATGGCATTTAGTGTCGTCGGAGCTAATTCGTTGTTGGCTTCCAGCAGAACCTCGCCGCTGGATGCGTCCACGATGTCATCGGCCGCGTATGCACCCTCCAGGTCCTGAGCGGCGATTTCCACCTGGGTAACATGGGCCTTCTCAATCTCCCGAAGCAGCGCCGGGGTGATTTTCCGGCCGGCCGGCACGATGGTTTCCTCTGAGCGGGGATGAACGACGCCCTTGCTTAGCCGAACTCCCACCGTGTTTTCAGATACATCCGAAAAGAGTTTGTGGTCTTGAATGGTTATGTGG
>JAJYNF010000022.1 GCA_021786455.1 Acidobacteriota bacterium | reverse complement strand
GCCCGCCCAGATATTCCACCGCCTCGCGCTGCGCAGGGTTCAGGTTGTCATGAAGAGGCATGCGGGTCAGGATCGGGTTGTTCGTTTCACCGGCGACGCTTCCTTCGGCGGGCCAGTTTGATTCTACACAATGCGGGCGCAGGGGGCAAATTCGCCTCGCGCCTGCCCTACAGGCGTTGGGTGTGCCTGACAGACACCAGCCGAGGTGGATTTTCTCTCTGTAAGATTTTCTTTTGCAAGCGAGGAAGAAGAGGGAGAAGGTATTTTCAAGAGTTGGTCCCCCGGCCAGGGCAGAAAGGGGACACCCGCCGCTGGTCAGAGCGACGGCCAGAGTGATTCCCAGATTTTGAATTCGAAATGCAAGCCGCTTTGCTCGGCGCGGGTCAGTTTGCGGCCGCTCGAGACGTCGAGGGTTTCGTGAAAAATGTTGCGGCCCACGGCCTCGACCGTTTCTTCGCGTTCAAGGATGGTTCCGGCGTTGATGTCGAGGTCGGCGTAGGTCCGGGCGAGCTCGGGATTGGAGCCGACTTTTATTACGGGTCCGAGGGCGCAGCCGGTACCCGTGCCACGGCCGGTGGTGAATAGCGCGACCTGCGCGCCGGTGAGAAAAAGCGCGGTGGTGGAAATCTGGTCGTACCCGGGCGTGTAAAGCACATAGAGGCCCTTGCGGTCGCCTAACCATTCGCCGTATTCAATCAAATCCTCGACGATGGACGTGCCGCCCTTGGCCTTGACGCCGCTGGATTTAAGATAAATGTTGTAAAGACCGCCTTTGATATTTCCTGGCGAGGGATTATCCCGGAAGTCATCGCCAAATTGTTGGACGTAAGCTTCATAGCGGCGAAGGGCGTGGATGAGCTTTTTGCCGAGCGCGCGGGTGCGGGCGCGGCGAGCCAAGTCCACCATGGCGGCGCCTTGCAACTCCGGAATCTCTGGCAAAAGGACGGCCGCACCGGCGCGAACGAACATATCGGCCGCCACGCCCACGGCGGGGTTGGCTGTCACGCCCGACCAGCGGTCCGAGCCGCCGCACTTTGTTCCTACCACTAACTTGGATATCGGAACGGGCTGGCGCCTGAAGCGATTGGCATAATCGAGCATCCGTTTGACTGCTTCCAGCCCGCGCTCGACCGTCTGACGGCTGCCGCCCAGTTGCTGGATGGTGAGGTTGAGGACTCGGCCGTTGTAATCCGGCACTTGGTTGCGAAAGACGGGCGCGGAACACTCGACGCACGTTTTTCCGCAACCCAGGTCAATGTAGATGGCCGCGCCGAGGTTCGGGTGGCGCAAGGAATCAGCCAGCAACTGATTTAAGATGGCGACCGCGTGGCCGTCCGGCATGCCGCAGCCGGACTCATGAATGATCGGCACCACCCCGTCCACGTTCGGGTAGCGCTGGCGGGAAAAAATCTCCCGCATGGCGCGAGCGGCGATTTCCCGGACTTCTGCCGCAGAGCACATGCCGGAGGTGATGAGTCCGACGTAGTTGCGGGCGCCTACCGAGCCATCCGGCCGCACGTAACCGTCGAAGGTCAGCGCGGCGAGCGCAGGATCGAGCGGCGCGCGAGTCGGGTTGTCGCGGTAGCGAACGGCCAGGCGCGGCAGGCGGTTTTCGAGGTTCGTCTCATTGACGGGGTCGCCCGGGTCCACCGGGCGCGCGGCGAGGCCAATGGGATCGCCGAGCGAAATGTAGGCTCCGCCCTCCTTGATGGCCTTAATGGCAAAACTCTGCCCGCGCAGAACTCGGCCACGAAGCGTCAGCAATTGACCGCCGTGCCTGAGCTTTGTCCCTTTCTCAAGGAAATCCTCCGTCACCACCGCTACGTTGTCTTTTTCAGGACGAATCACGATGGCGACGTCTTCAAGCCGTATGTCGTCTTCCATTTCTCGCTCACCTGGGGCAAAGAGTTGATTTTGTGAAGGGTCAGTGGCCGGCTCTCTCTCAACGCCCTGCGATCCCAGGGTCATTCTAGCCGACCGGTAGCTAGCCCACAACCGAAACGCAGATGGGGGAAATCGGTTTGACGAATCTCGCCGGGCTGTGCAAGGATGACCCATGCTGCAAAGGCTGCGGAACGGAATGGCGGAGAGCCTGGCGATCGCTTTCTTTGTTTTTCCGGCGCTGGCCCGGGCCGGCGCGCTGCGGGCAAAGATTCCGGTTCTAGTGGACACCGATATCGGAACGGATATTGATGATGCCTTCGCGTTGGCGCTCGTGGCGCGCAGCCCGGAACTAAAGCTTTTAGGGGTCACGACGGTGAGCGGAGACACGCGGGCGCGAGCGCGCTTGGCGGCGAAGCTTCTGTGGGTTGCGGGATTGCGCTCGGTTCCCGTGGCTGCGGGCGTGCCGGGCAAGCCGCTGCCCATCGAGCAGGCTCGCTGGGCCAAAGGATTTCGCAGTCCCGAACTGTTGCGGGAAGACGCCGTGGCTTTTTTGAAGTCGGAGATTCTTCGCCAGCCAGGAAAGATCACCCTTATTGCCATTGGCCCATTAACCAATCTCGGGGCGCTGCTCAAGAGTGACCCGGCGCTTGCCGGGAAAATCAAGCGAATTGTGATGATGGGAGGCTCGATCGCCCATGGGTACGACGGCGATCGCCGGCCCGTTGCCGAGTACAACGTCGCCTCCGACCCTTCCGCCGCCCAAGTGGTTTTTTCCTCCGGGGTCCGTATCCTGATGTGCCCGCTCGACGTGACCGCGATGTTGCAACTGCGGCACGCGGCTCGCCATCGCATCTTTACTGAGCTGACGCCGCTTACCAACGCCCTCACGCTGCTCTACCATCTGTGGAACCAACGCACGCCGACGCTGTTCGATCCGATGGCCGTGGCGATGGTCATGGAACCCAGCCTCTGCCGGACGCAGCCGCTTGCTATCCGCGTTGACGCGCAAGGCTATACGCGCGTGGTGAAAGGGCAGCCGCCTAACGCGAAGGTCGCGCTCGATACCCATCCCGCGAAGTTCTTCCGGTTTTATTTGAGGCGCGTCGCGCCCGAAAGAAGAGCGCGTGTCGGCAAGCTTCTCAGCCCTCCGCGTTAGAGGCCATTGAGCGGTTCGGATGGGCGAATCGCGGCTCTCGCGCCCTTTGATGGGACACCCCACGAACCTTCGCGGAAAAACGGCGGGAACGCCGCCGCGCCTTTGGGCGGTGTCTTAATTTGGATTTCAGCGCGTGGCACGGCCATCCTAGCCGTGCCCCCGGAACGCCTCACGGGCGAGGACGCCCGTGCCACAATTCAAACTGAGACACGACCTACCTTTGAGTTTGCTTGCGGCGGGCCGGCGGGGCGTGATAGATTGCTTGCGGCTCGCGCCGTTGACGCGCGTTCGCAATATCATTTAATTGCGCGGCGCGAGAAGGGAGCGAAATTCAACGGCGAAGGTTTAAAACCTCATCAACCGGAGGGCTTCGTGGATCCTCTCAGCACGGTTCAGATCGGCAAAACAAAACTGCGAGTGACACGCCTTGGGCTGGGCGGGGCGCCGCTCGGCGGACTTTTTCAGGACGTGGCCGAGAGCGAGGCCCTTGCCACCCTTCGCCGCGCCATCGAAATGGGAATCCATTTCTTCGATACTGCTCCGCTTTACGGCCACGGCAAAAGCGAAATGCGGATGGGCCGCGCCTTAGCCGGCCTCGATCGCAGCTCGTTTGTTTTGGCTACCAAGGTTGGCCGGCTGCTCGTGCCGGTGAAAACCGGCGAGCTCCAGCCAGATGAATTTGACAATCCGGCTCCCTTCAAGCCCGTTTTTGATTTCAGCTACGACGCTGTGATGCGATCTTTTGAGGAAAGTCTGAAGCGATTGGGCCTCGATCGAATTGACATCCTACACATCCACGACCCGGACGATCATTACCAGCAAGCCATCGAGGGCGCTTATCCCGCGCTCGCCAAACTGCGCAGCCAAGGGTTGATCGGCGCAATCGGCGCGGGAATGAACCAAGCGGAGATGCTGACCCGTTTCGCCCGCGAAGGCGATTTCGATTGCTTTCTCCTCGCCGGCCGTTACACGCTGATTGACCATACGGGCCTCAAGGAGTTGCTGCCGCTGTGCGTCGAAAAGCGGATCAGCATCATTATTGGCGGGCCATACAACAGCGGCATTTTGGCGAGCGGCGCGCGGTCGGGCGCGAAATTCAATTACGCCGACGCGCCGGGGGAAGTGATGGAAAAAGTCCGCCGGGTCGAAGCCGCCTGTCAGCGGTTTTCCGTTCCGATGCGCGCGGCGGCGCTGCAATTTCCGCTCGCGCATCCAGCCGTCGCCTCGGTGATTCCCGGGGCGCGGTCGGTGGCAGAACTCGAAGAAAACTTCCGCCTCATGAGCCAACCGATTCCGGCGGAATTCTGGGCCGCATTGCGCGAGGCGAGGATCATCCCACCCGAAGCGCCGACGCCCGGCCCTCCCTGATTGGGCGGCAGTTCGGATTAAAAAGTGATGCATTGTCCGGGCGCGAAGGGATGGACTCGCGGGGCAGCTTGCGGGCTTATCGCTGCTCCGACGGGGGCGGGTTGCTGTCGAGGGTTCGGACCTTCACACCCGCCAGCTCTTCAAGGAACGTAATGACGGCGGCGTAATCCAGGTCGCCTTTGCCTTGCGCCTTGGCGGCGGCATACACCTCTTTTACGGCCGACGCGGCGGGCATGGGAACTCCCTGCGCGTAGGCGGCTTCTGAGGCAAGCTCCAAGTCTTTATGCATCCACTTGAGAGGGAAATAAGGGGTAAAGTCTCCCTTGAAGATAAAAGGCGCCTTGAAGTCAGTGAGGGCCGCGCGGGCCATGCTCGACTGGACGATTTCCATCATGGTTTCGGGCTTGACGCCCGCCTTGGCCGCCAACACGAAGCCCTCGCAGAAAATCTCGACGATGGTGGACTGAATGGCGTTTTGCGCCAGCTTGGCAGAAAGCCCGGCGCCGTGCGCGCCGCAGTAGATGTGCTTTTTCCCCAAAACCTTGAGGAGAGGCAAGGCGCGCTCGAAGGTGTCACGGTTGCCGCCAATCATAAACGTCAGTTCGCCCTTCTCGGCGCCGTGCTTTGATCCAGTGACCGGAGCGTCGAGAAAACTTGCGCCCTTGCCGGCGGTCAGGCAAGCGAGTTTGCGGCTGACCGTAGGGCTAATCGTGCTGGAGTCAATGAAGATGGCGCCCGGACGGATAGCCTCCAAGATTCCATTTTTGCCGGTGGCGATTTCCTCGACCGCCGCAGAATCGCTGACAATTGTGTAAACAAAATCGGCATCGCGCGCGGCGTCAGCGGGGCTTGCCGCGACTTTCGCTCCTGCCGCTCGGAGCGGGTCGGCTTTTTGGGCGCTCCGATTGTACACGGTCAGGCGATAACCTCCCGTCAACAGGTTCATGGCCATGGGCTGGCCCATGATACCAAGCCCGATAAATCCGACCGATAAGGGCATAAATTTCTCCTGAAATTTTATGGATGACCCTCTGCCTCGCTGCGGCCGGGACCATCCTCCGCCCTTCCCGCCGAAATGCGGGTCGGGAACGTTTAAGGGAAACCGAGCCACAGTCGAAGGTCGCGAACGTTGTTATCCGTAAATCCGACGTCCATGGTATCGCCAAGGGTGCGAAAAAAGTAATAGGAATCACTTTCTGCAAGATAGCGATCAGGATCGAGGCCCAGGGCGCGGGCACGGAAAAGCGTCTGCCCGTCGCCGACGGCCCCGGCGGACGGGCTGTTTCCGTCGCGGCCGTCCGTGCCGGCGCTCAAGACGACCCGTTTCCGGCCCGCAATCCTGGTCGCTGCGTACAGCACATAGGCCTGATTGCGCCCGCCAGTCCCCGAGCCCGTGACTGGACAGGTTACTTCACCACCAGCCACCAGCGCCACGGGCTCGCCTGGGTGTGCCTGGGCCAGGGCTTCGAGGGCTTCCATCTGGCGGTCAGCGATCTGGCGGAAATCACCGTCCCACGGACTGGGAGCGGGTTGCAAGCGGAAGCCAAACCGTTCCAAAACGGCTCGCGCGGCGGCAACGGCGTCTTGGCTCGAAAGTAGGCAAAAATACTTCGCGTTGTGAAAGCGCGGGTCGCCCGGATGAGGCGCCGGCTCGAGGGTCCGCGACTCAAAAGAGCGGCGAATCGAAGCCGGAAATCGTTCGATCAGTTGATAGCGTCGGGCGATCGCATAACAATCGTCCAATGAGGCGGGGTCCGGCATGGTCGGGCCGGAGGCCACAACGGCGGCCCAACCTTCAGGGACATCGGAAACAAAAATGGTGAGCTGGCGGGCGGGGTAGGCCGCGAGCGCCAGTCGCCCGCCTTTGACGGCGGAGAGGTGTTTGCGGATGACATTCATTGCTTCAATAGGGAGCCCGCCGGTGACCAGTGCGCGATGCAGGTCCACAAGGTCCGGAAGGGTGACGGTGGGGTCCAGGGGCTTTTCAAACAGCGCCGAGCCGCCACCGGAAATCAGGAAAATCACCAGATCCTCTTCGGAGAGCCCGGAAATCAGCCTGAGCGCGGCTTCCGCGCCTTCCAAGCTGCCCGCCGTCGGATAGGGATGGCCCCCTTGAAAATAATGGAAATTGGGCAACGGTTTGGGAGGAAGGGAAGGAGAAACAACGACGCCACGCTCAACCCGCCCGTCGAGGATTTCGACGAGCGAAGCAGCCATTCGGTTGGCGGCTTTTCCGAGCGCCACCACCCGCGGGGCGCGCGTGAGGTCAACGGCTTCCGATCCCGCCTCCAGCGTTTCACCCTTTCGGTGGACCTTGCGAAGCATCGTGTGGCGGATGTCAATTTCCGCGAGGGTCTGAAGAAAAGCCTGCGCGGCAATCTCTTTACCGTTCCGATAAATCGGCGAAGCCACTTGAGAAATCTGCCTCTGAGTTGCCATGAAAAGAAAAAGCCAGCCTCAGCCCATTATTGGCGACTGGCGAGAGAAGCGCAAGCTCGCCCAAGGTGAACACGGGGGCCCTTAGCGGCCGTTGCGATGGTGCCATGCTGGCAGTATCATAAAAGAGATGAAGCTCAAAATGTCGCCGCAGATTGTTTTCGGACTGGGAGTGCTCATGATTGGCGGCGCCTGGCTCAGCTTCGAGTACGTCCTTGCGAAATGGTATCCCCGCTATCGGTTCGACGAGCAGACGGCGGCGCTAAACCTACTGCCGTACCAGAACACGCGGCTTGGAATTCGCATGGAGGTCGCGGCGTGCATCTACGGCCATGTGCAGGATTTTCCCGGAGGAGTGAAAATCTATCGCTCGGGAATCTTCTCGAGCGGGCCGACGCTGACCATCACTTCCGAGCCCAATCCGGGGCAATCCGATCAGTTCTCACCGCAGCTTCTGGCAAACTGGGAGACGTGGGGCGATCTTCACGATATTCCGGAATATCGCTATGACCCCTCGCCCATCGAAGGGCGCAACGCCGCGATGATTTGGCAAGGGCAAGGCCCAGGATTGCTCATCACCGCTCACATCATCTCTCCGGCCTACATTGTACGAGCCGATTGTTCGACCGGAGGATCCGATATCAGCCTCTATAAGCAGGCCTGCGAGGAGAGTCTGCGCGCCATCATGGTGGCGGGACCTCCCACTGTGCGCGCATCGCCTTCCGGCCCGCTGAGGCTTGAACCCGTCGGCCGGTGAATCTTCAGAATGCATCCTTATCCTGAACACAACGGTTTCTGCTAGACTCTCAACGCAAGCATCCAGAAAAGAAAAGACCAAAGACCGAGGGACGGGCGCAAAAACTACCCGGAAGCTTTCAAAGGCTGCTGAATTTTTGATGAGAGGGTGAAGGTCATGGGGCTTTGGGAATTGATTGAGGGACATTTGGGAACCCCGCTGGGTTTTCGCGCCGCGGCGGCCGCGGCGGGCATCAAGCAGAAGCCGGGAGCACTGGACTTGGCTCTGATCGTGTCGGACGGCGAGCGGACCAGCGCCGCAGGAATGTTTACCACTAACGTCGTCGCCGCCGCCCCGGTCGCGTTTTCGCGGCAGAACCTGGCCAAAAGCGGCGGTTACGCCCGCGCCATCATCGTCAATTCTGGCAACGCCAACGCGGGTACCGGGCGCGGCGGGCGTCGGACGGCGGAAGGGACCGCGCGGGCCGCCGCTCGGCTGATCGGGACACTCCCGCAGGAAGTGCTGATTTGCTCGACGGGAGTGATCGGGGTGCCGCTCAAGACAGCTCTGATCCGCGAGCAGCTTCCCGCCTTGGTCGAGAGGTTATCGCCAGAGAACGCCGCCGAGGTTCCCCACGCCATCATGACCACGGACACGTTCGCCAAATCGTGCGTTCTCCGCTCTCAGTATCGCGGCCGAACGGCGCATCTGGCGGGAGTAGCCAAGGGCGCCGGGATGATCCACCCGCGCATGGCTACGATGCTCAGCTTTATTACTACGGACGCCGCGATAACTCCTCCGCTGCTTGCCCGACTATTACGCTCGGCGGTTTGGCAATCGTTCAACCGGGTCAGCGTGGACGGGGATACCTCGACCAACGACACCGTTCTGATTTTGGCGAACGGGTACGCGGGGATTAAAGTCGGCGCGGCGAACGCGGCATGGTTTGAAGGCGGCCTGGTTAAACTTTGCCAGACACTCGCCAAAATGATCGCCCGTGACGGCGAGGGAGCAACGAAGCTAGTGACGATTGATGTCCGGGGCGCTCGCAGCGAGCACGATGCCGAACGCGCCGCGCGCGCCATCGCCAACTCCCCGCTCGTGAAGACCGCCATTGCCGGCAACGACCCGAATTGGGGACGAATCCTCTGCGCGGCGGGATATTCGGGAGCGCGGTTTGACCCGAACAAAGTGGATATTTTTGTGAACCGCTTGGCGCTGTGCCGCCGCGGCCTGGACGCCGGTTTTGACGAGGCCGCCGCTAAAAAGGAGCTCGACCAGAAGGAACTTATCATCCGCCTCCACTTTCACCAGGGCAGAGGCTCGGCACGCATGTGGACCTGCGACCTTACCCACGGCTATATTGACATCAACGCGGCGTACCGTACCTGACTCGCAACGAGCCGCCGTTACAAGGGTCGGTCCAGGCGGTCTGATATAATCAAATTGTGCTTGCCTGGGGCGGACGTGGCGGCGACGATGCCCGCCGCGGCTAGAAAAATCGGATCCTTATTTCATGTCTGGAATCATCGGTTACATCGGCAATAAGCGGGTGTCGGCCGTGCTGCTGGAGGGACTGCAGCGGCTCCAGTATCGCGGATACGATTCAGCGGGGCTGGCGGTCGTCCAGCATGGCAAGCTTGAAGTTCGCCGGGCACTGGGAAAGCTGCGGAA
The DNA here is from genome assembly GCA_021786455.1 of Acidobacteriota bacterium. Taxonomy (GTDB): domain Bacteria; phylum Acidobacteriota; class Terriglobia; order UBA7540; family UBA7540; genus JAKCCV01. The sequence goes on along the minus strand of JAJYNF010000022.1, from coordinate 816 downwards.
CCTGGAGGACGTCGTTCGGCTGCATCCGGTCGAGGGCAGCTACGGCATTGGCCACACGCGCTGGGCGACGCACGGCGCCCCCACCGAAGAAAACGCCCATCCTCACTGCGATTGCCACGGCACGGTGGCGCTGGTTCATAACGGCATTATCGAAAACTATATAGAGCTGAAACAGGGTTTGGCCGCCGAGGGGCACACCTTTCGAACGGAGACGGACACGGAAATTATCGCGCATCTGATCGAGAAATACCTGAACGCCGGCGGCTCCAACGGGGTAAGCCTGGAGGAAGCCACGCGCGCTGCCGTGCGGCGGCTCACGGGCGTTTTTGCGCTGGCCATTATCTCCACGCTCGACCCGGACAAAATTGTCGCTGCGCGGCAAGGCCCGCCCGCCGTGATTGGCTTGGGCAAAGATGAATATTTAGTCGCCAGCGACGTGCCGGCCATCCTTTACCACACGCGGGACCTGTTCTTTTTGAACGACGGTGACCTGGCCGTGCTGACGCCGAACGGCGTCCAGTTGAGCGATTTTGAAGGCCAACCGATCAGCCGCCGCGTCCAGCACATTACCTGGGACCCCATTTTGGCGGAAAAGGGGGGATTCAAACACTTTACGCTGAAGGAAATTTATGAGCAGCCGCGCGCGGTGCGAGACACGGCCTTGGGGAGAGTTTCGCCGGGTTCCGGCCAAATCTTTCTGGATGAGATGGAAATCAGCGAAGAGGACTTCCGCACCTTCCGCGACATCAAAATCGTCGCTGCCGGGACATCGCGGCACGCCGGGCTTGCCGGGAAAATCATGATTGAGCGGCTGGC
>JAJYNF010000122.1 GCA_021786455.1 Acidobacteriota bacterium | reverse complement strand
TTCCCTCTGCCTTGGCCATACTTCGCAAACATGCGGGGACCAAGTACGACCCTATTACGGTGGACGCTTTATGCGCCGCCTACGAAAAAGGCGCGCTGCGCAAACACGAGGTCCGCCGCGCCAGCTTGATTTCCGTTCCTGAAGCCAAGGATTCTTAGCTTGACGAGCAGAGGTTCTATCCGTCAGGTTGAGCCAGGGACATCGCCTGCGACATGGCAATGCCGAGCCAACGAGGGCGGCGCATCGTCACCGTCTTCTTCCCGGCCAGACGTCCTTGACGGTTTGCGACCAAGTCGTCAGTTTGGACAAATAGGATAGAATGCACGGATGGCTCCGCTATTTTCAAAGGGAAAGTCCGGGCTTTTCGAGCGGCTGCGTGAAGCCGTTGCCTCCACGAAGTCCCAACTGGTGGGGCGCATCGAGCAGGCGATCGAGGGCCGGCAGACCCTAGATGAGGGTGTGCTGAGCGAAGTCGAGGCGGCGCTGATTACCGCTGATCTCGGAATGCCTACTACGCGGGCGATCCTGGAACATCTTCGCTCGGACAACAGCCGAGGAAAACTGCGGGACGCCGCGCAACTGCGCGCGGCCGTCGCGATAGAAATCCTCAATATTCTCGAGCATCCGGCTTCAGACAACCGTGGGAGGGCAATCGCTCGCACGCCCCCCGTTGGCCAGCCGGAGGTGATCTTCGTCGTGGGAGTCAACGGGGTAGGCAAAACGACAAGCATCGCCAAGCTGGCTCGGTACTATGCGTGCCGCAACCGGCGACCCATTTTGGCAGCGGCCGACACATTCCGCGCCGCCGCCATCGAGCAGCTTGAAGTCTGGGCAGCGCGTTTGGGAATGGAATTGGTAAAACGCCAGCCGGGCGCCGATCCCGCCGCCATTGTGTTTGACGTTTTGGCGCGCGCCAAATCCCAGCCATTCGATCCGGTAATTGTGGATACCGCTGGCCGCCTGCACACCAAACACAACTTGATGGCGGAACTGGCCAAGATGTGCCGCATTGCCGGCCGCGAGGTTCCGGGGGCGCCGCATCAGGTGCTGCTGGTGATGGACGCGACAACCGGGCAAAACGGCCTGGCGCAAGCACGCCAGTTTACCGAACAGACCGGGGTGACCGGCGTTATCCTCACCAAGCTTGATGGAACTGCCAAGGGTGGCGTGGTGGTCCCTATCGCCCGCGAGCTCGGCTTGCCCATCCAGTTTGTCGGAATTGGTGAGAAAGCCGAAGACCTGATTCCTTTCAATGCCAAAGAATTTGTGGAATCTCTCTTTGAAACTTGATTTTGCCGTGCCGGCTCCGGCCCAAGGAGTAATCATTGATGCCCATAACCGCCGTCATACTGGATTACGGCAACGTGTTGTGCCTGCGCCCCCTACCGCAAGAGTTCGAAGTCCTCTACAAATCTTTGGGCGTGCCTGAAGACTCCTTTCTGCCTTGCTTCTGGCGATACCGGCGCGATTATGACCGCGGGAGGCTCGACGGCTCGGCTTACTGGCAACATGTCGCTCACGACCTAGGCATCAGCCTCACCGACCAGCAGACGGCGCAGTTGATCCAGGACGATGTTCGACTCTGGCAGCACCGCGATCCCCTGATGGCGCGCTGGGTGGAGAATTTGCGAGTCGCCGGAGTTAAGACTGCGGTCCTCTCCAACATGCCGCGCGATGTAGCTCGCAGCCTGCGGCAACCCCCGAGTTGGTTTGATAACTTTGATTCTCTTGTTTTATCATCGGACACGGGTTTCCTGAAGCCGGAGCCTGAAATATACCGCATTTGCCTGGACCACCTTGGCGTGCAGCCGCAAGCGGCCTTGTTCGTTGATGATCACGCCGAAAACGTGGAAGCGGCTCAATCGCTTGGGATTCATGCGCTCAAGTTTGAATCGCCGGAGCAATTCGCGGCCGCGCTCGCACCTTTCCAGCTGCCGGCACTCGCTCTTGCCGCCGGATGAGGACGGTCTGCCCCCGAGCGGAGACAGCGAACTTCTTCCGGGTTTAATTCCCGCCACTTGCCCACTTCCAGCCCCGCGAGGGTCAGTGACCCAATCTGCGTGCGAACGAGCTTCAGGACCTTGAAGCCCAGCGCCTCCATCATGCGGCGCACTTCGCGGTTTTTACCTTCGGTGAGCACCACTTCCAGCCAGGTGTATTTGCCCCGGTCTTGGATCCGACGAACGGCCTGTGGCTGGGCAAAATCGCCGCGCTTCATTTGCACGCCTTCAGCAAGCCGGGCGAGCACGTCCTCGCCCATGAGACCGTTAATCTTCACCCGGTAGGTTTTCGGCACGCGAGCATCGGGGCGGGTTATGAAATCCGCAAACTGAGTGTCGTTGCTGAGCAAAAGCAAACCGGAGGTGTCCTTATCCAGGCGGCCAACCGGCGATACCCACTGCCCAAAATCGCCAAGGAGGTCATAGATCGTCTTGCGGCCCGACGGGTCGCTGTGAGTCGTAATGACGCCTTTCGGCTTATAAGAGAGCAGATAGATTTTACGCGCGGGCTTTAACCGCTTACCATCCCATTGAATGGAGTCTTGCTTCGGCCGCACCCAGTAATCCGGTTGGCGAATCACGCGCCCATTGACTCGAATCCGTCCAGCGCGAATTGCTGCCCCCGCCGTCGTTCGGGAGCTCAGGCCGTACCGAGAAAGCACGCGGTCCAGCGTCATCCATTCCTTGTTTTTCATGGCTTGAACAATAGTACATGAACTTGACAAGGGACTGCGCCGCCCGATAGCATACGCTGTGCCGTGCGCGAATGAGCGCTTCTTGACTCCGATACGCAACCTTTCGTTAGACCAGCCCGCAAGAGGGGTCTCCATGGGCGTGCCGACATGGCGTCTTGGAGCAGATCGGACAATTCAGAGGTGGCCCAGTGGAAGCGGCAAATTCCTGGGCGGAAACCGCCAAATTAAACGGTGCGCCGAGTTCATGCCCACGACCTTGGCCGTCGCCTGAGGTAGGCTCTTGACCAACGCCGGCGAGACATTCCAACAAAACGAAATCTTGTTGACCGGTTCGAACGGCTTTCTGGGGAAGGTCGCTCTGGGCTTGGCGCTTGACCGGTACCCTCAGCTCAAGCACCTTCATCTTCTCCTGCGGCCGGGCGCGTGGGTCAGCGCTTCCGAGCGGTTTGAAAAGGAGATAGCCAAATCACCCGCCCTGGCCGGCATCATGGACGGACTGGGGCCCCGGGCCGCGCGCGGCAAAATCTCGGTTTGGGAGGGCGACGTTGGCAAGGAGCTGTGTGGCCTCCGCGCGAACGATATCGAGAAACTCCGAGGCAGGGTCCAGCTCATCATCAACTGCGCGGGCAACGTGGACTTTTTCCCGCCTCTCGACGAAGCCATGCGCTCGAATGTGGACGGCGTCGAGCAAGTGGCGAGGCTGGCGAAAAGATTGGGCGCGAAGCTGGTTCACGTTTCCACGTGCTTTGTTTCCGGGGAAGCCGATGGCCTGATTGAGGAGAGCGATGCGATCCTCGGATTCTATCCTCGGCGAAAAGATGCACGCGATCGGAGCTTCGACTATCGGCAGGAAATTAATTACGTTCGCGAGCAGTTGCATTTGATTGAGGAATCCGTGGCCGGGTCCACGCATTCCAAGGAGCCCCGCGAGCGCCGCGTGGCTCTCGGACGGCGCCGCGCGGAACACTGGGGCTGGGTCAACGCCTACACCTACACCAAGAGCGTGGGAGAGCAGATCATCGCTGCCGAGGAGAGCCTGGACTGGGCCATCGTGCGCCCGGCCATCATCGAAAGCGCGCTGCGCTTTCCTTTTCCCGGATGGATCGAAGGCGGGCGGACGGCGGCGCCTCTCGTCCTGATGGCGCTCGGTGGAATGAAGCATTGGCCGGTGCGGCGAGACACGCCTCTGGAGGTCGTTCCGGTGGATTTGGCAGCCGCCGCGCTGTGGGTTGTGGCGGCAACCGTCTTAGCCGGACAGCACGAGCGAGTGTACCAACTGGGCACCGCGGATGTGCATCCGATTCGGCTCGGCTCGCTTGTGGATTTGCTGGTGCGGGAATCCCAGCGGCGAGATCGGGGAAGGGGAAACGGCTCCGCGCGGCTGACCATTCGTCGCTGGGTGTCTTCTAGCCCGGCGCGGATTGTGACGGCGTCGGAAATGCGCCGCCGCCGCGAGCGCCTTGCGCGGCGTATTCGCAAGGTTCAGTCCGTGCTCGACCGCATGGGCCGCATGGCTCGCCAGGCAGGCTTGCCGGGCCAGCGTTCGCTCTTCCAACTGGCCTCGAAGTTACGAACGATCGAATTGCAAGCCAGGTTCCGCGAGCAGACCCTTGACCAATATCTGCCGTTCGTTTTGCATAACCGATATATCTTTGAATCTGAAAATATTCGCGCTGCTTACGCTCAATTGACGTCCAACGACCGCGAGCTGCTGCCCTGGGACCCGGAGCGAATCAACTGGAAGAAGTATTGGACGGATCAGCAGATTGCGGGAATCGAAAGGTGGATTCAGCCCGAGGCGGTCAAGGATTGGGCATTCAAGATATAATCGTTTTAGGCGCATGGAGACGGCCGCGGTGGGTGGCCGCAAGACGGCCACAAACCCAGGCGCGGCTGAACGAAGAGGGAGCGCGCTTGCGACGCGCGGCGACGATGCTCCCTCATGGCGGGATCCAATGCCCACAATGGCTCGTTCCGCGGACGCGGCGGCGGTTGAAACCCAGGTTCTGCAAATTGTGCGGGAGCTTTTGACCGAGCTGGGCTCAACTCGCGCCGCCGAACAAGCCACCTTGGACTCCTCGCTAGACCGCGACCTGGGACTTGGCAGTCTGGAGCGGGTTGAGCTGCTGGTCCGGTGCGAAAGGCGGATGGAGGCTCGCTTATCCGAGGAGGCTCTTCAGCGGGCCGAAACGGTGCGACAGTGGGCTGAAGCCATCCTCGCGGGAACGCAGAATGGCCGCGTTGTCACCCGATACCAAATCGCGCAGCCCTCACGGTTACCTCCGCGAGCTCCGGAATTCGCTCAAAGCATGGTCGAAGTCCTTTGCCATTACGCCGGAGTTGACCCGGAGCGCGTCCACGTCCACCTGCTGGAAGGAGAATCAGGCCAGGACATTTCCTACCGCGAGGTCATCGAAAACGCCGCTAAAGTGGCGGCCGGGCTGGTGGCCAGCGGCCTTCAACGGGATGAAGCGGTCGCGATTATGCTGCCCACGTGCGCCGACTTCTGTTTCGCCTTCTTCGGCGTCATGCTTGCCGGTGGCATTGCGGTTCCCATTTACCCTCCCGCGAGACCTGACAAGATCGAAGAATACGTTCGGCGGCAGGTAGGCATCCTGCGGAACGCCGGCGCGCGGTTTTTAATCAGCTTCGGACAAGTCAAATCGGTGACGGACATTCTTAAGCTCCATCTTCCTTCGCTTGCCGGAGTGACCAGCGTCGCGGCATTGAAGCAGGTGGGTGCAGGTTCTGCTCCGGTCGGGCGCGATCCCTCGGAAATAGCCTTCATTCAATACACTTCTGGGAGCACGGGCGATCCCAAGGGTGTTGTTTTGAAGCATTCGAATATCTTGGCGAACATCCGGGGTATCGGCTATTCCGTGAAAGTTCGGCCGACCGACGTCGTGGTGAGCTGGCTGCCCCTTTACCATGACATGGGGCTGATCGGCGCATGGCTGTTCAGCGTTTACTATGGACTGCCGATTACACTTTTTTCCCCGCTGGCATTTCTAAGCCGTCCGGAGCGCTGGCTGTGGGCACTGCACGATTCACGCGGGACCTTGTGCCCGGCGCCAAATTTTTCCTACGAGCTTTGCGCGCGAAAGATTCCCGAACCAGCTCTGCGTGGCCTCGATCTGAGTTCCTGGCGGATTGCCATTAACGCCGGAGAAGCCGTGCTGCCGGATACGCTGGAGCGTTTTGCGCGGCGCTTTCAGCCCTACGGTTTCCGCGCGGAAAGCTTTGTCCCCTGTTACGGCTTAGCCGAATCCTCCGTAGCGCTGGCGTTTCCGCCCATCGAGCGTGCTCCCGTCATTGATCGCATCCGCCGCGACACTTTTGAGGCGGAGGGGAAAGCGGTTGCCGCCGAACCGTCCGATACCAATGCGCTGCGTTTTGTCGCCAATGGCCGTCCCATGCCCGGCCATGAAATCAAGATTCAGGATGACGCTGGGCGGGAGGTGGGCGAACGGGTCCAAGGGCGGCTGTTGTTTTCCGATCTCTCCAAAACCGACGGCTACTACCGAAATCCCGAAGCCACCGCCGCCATTACGGGGGAAGACGGGTGGATGGACTCGGGCGATTTGGCGTATTGGGCCGACAACGAGCTTTTCATTACCGGCCGCCGGAAAGACCTGATCATCCGGTCGGGACGCAATATCGTTCCGCAGGAAGTGGAAGCCGTGGCGGCCGAGGTTAAGGGGGTGCGCGGCGGTTGCGTGGCCGCGTTTGGATCGGGCGATCCGGAAACGGGAACTGAACGCCTGGTGATTGTGGCGGAAACCCGAGCTACGGCCGCAGAGGACCTCCAACGAATCGAACACCAGATCATGGAGCGCGTGGCGGAGGTCATCGGTACGCCTCCCGAACGAGTGGAATTGGTCGCTCCCCACAGCATTCCAAAAACGTCGAGTGGCAAGATCCGGCGCAACGAAACGCGGGCCTTGTTCGAGCGTAAGGAGCTGAAGGTCGCCCGCCGAGCGCCCGCCGTCCAGATTTTCCGACTGTGGACGGAAAGCCTGGGACGATGGGCCCACTTACAGTGGCGTCAAGCCAGCGAGACTGGCCAGCGACTGTATGCCAAAATGGTTCTCGCCACTTTCGGGGCGGTTGGAGGCACCGCAGCCCGCCTGCTCCCCGAGCCTCTCTCGTCATGGGCCGCCAGCACTGCGTCCCGAGCCGTCTTGTTTTTCACCCGACACCACGTCATGGCGCGCGGGATGAACCAACTGAACCACAAAGGCCCGGCATTGATAGTGGCGAATCGGGCGGGTGTGTTTGACCCCTTGATTATGGCGGCGATGCTTCGGCGCCCGTTCCGGTTTGCGGACGCGGAAGCGTTGAGTCCCATGCCACGAATGGCGCGGTTCCTGCTAAGCTCGCTGGTTGCGCCGCCGGTGGAAGAAGTTCTGGCGCCGCCCGGAGGAACGCTGCGCCAGCGAGTCGCCGCGCAACTGGAGCGGGGTCAAGCCGTGATGGTTTTCCCCGATGGGCCGGTGGCCACCGCTTCAGGGCTCAGCCGTTTTCGCCTGGACGGGTTCCATGCGGCCGCCGTAACGTCGTCACCGCTTTATGCGGTAGCAGTTCAAGGGACTGCCCCGGTTCTTGTCGCCCACGAACGGAGATCGCTCCACAGTGTGGCGAACATTTCGATGGGCGAAGCCATTTTGGCGACGGTCGGCGAGCCCCGCGAGGTCGTGCAACTGCGAGAGCGCGCAAGACAAGCGATTGCCCGACTGGAGTCCCAAGCTGTCGGGCTGACATCCCGCCAGGCAATAGGGAATGTCGCGCTTGATTCCTAAGTTCTACCCGATTGAAAAATATCCCTTTCATTCGGGCTTTTGAAACTGAAATCCTCGGTGAGTTATCTCAATGCAGCATGTCGTGACCAACCTGATCATCCGACTGGCAGTCTGCTTTTTTCTTGGCTCCGTTCCCTTTGCGGTGATTAGCATGGCCGGAACAGGCATGGATATCCGTCAGGTTGGCTCAGGCAACCCGGGTTTTAACAACGTCCTGCGGGTTTCAAAATGGCGCGCCGTGCTCACTCTGGTCGGCGACATGGGCAAGGGCGTTTTGGCCCTGTGGCTGGTCCTCTACGCTTGGCCCGCGCAGGGGATGTCGCCAGCGCGCGTGGCTCTCGGTTGGGTGTTCGGTTTTGCGGCGATTTTGGGCCACTGCTATTCTCCGTTCTTAAAGTTTAACGGGGGCAAGGGCGTGGCCACGTCTGGCGGGATCATGCTGATACTTTACCCCATCTGGGCCGCTGGAGCATTGGTTTACTTCGCCTTGGCTCGCATCACGCTCGGCAAGCTTCGCTGGCGCGAGGCCGGAGCAACCGCTTCCATCTCCACCTGGGTGCTTTTTACAATCTTGATGTTCCTGGGAGTGGGCAAGGCGGACGCCGCCTACGCGGCGCTGATGACTTTCTTTCTAGCCTGGCGGCACAAGAGGAATTTTCAAAACCTGTTCGCGCACCCCGCCTGATGGAGTGGCGGTGAAGGTTGCCGGGTTTGCGTAGTTCGGCAGATACCGCGACGCAGCAGAAGGAGGTCATCCCGACTCGACCTCATCACCGCCCCACCGCGCCTCGCTTTCTACGACTTTGACGGTACGCTCAGCTCGGGCAATGTCGCGCGCCGATACGCGTTTTTCTGTCTGCGGCAGCCGTCACGGTGGCGGGCGGCGGTGAAATTTTCCAAGCTTGTGTTGGCAATCCCGGCATATCTGACGCTCGATTATTGCTCGCGGCGGCGATTTAACGAAATCTTTTACCGTGAGTACCGAGGCATGGAGGAAAAATGGCTGCGGCGGCAATCTCAAGCGGTTTTTGAGACGCTGATTCGCCCCAGCCTTTATCCGCGCGCCAAACTCCTGATTGAGCAGGACCGGGCCGAGGGCTACCGGCCGATTCTTGTCTCGGGCGAACTCGACTTTGCTCTGGACCGCGTGGTACGCTACTTTTGCTTCGACGGCGTCATTTGCAACTCGCTGGTTTTTCGCGATGGCGTTGCGACGGGTGAGGTGACGCGTCCGCTGATCGCGGAGGACGAGAAAGTCGCGGCGATGCGGCGCTACGCGAGCGAAGCCGGCGCGGCGCTCGACGAGTCGAAAGCGTACTCGGACAGCCTTTCCGATCTGCCGATGCTCGAAGCGGTCGGGCGCCCCACGGCCGTTAATCCGGGCCGCCGTTTGCGACGGGTCGCCCTTGAGCGGGGCTGGCCAGTGCTCGACCTGAGATAACATCACCCAAATTCCATGTTCTAAGAAGGGCAACGTGGAGTTCCAAGCGCACGAAACTCGATCCGCGCCAGAGTCCGAGCCTTCCGACTTCGAGTTTTCCGATCCGACGCCCAACGCTGTGGGTCGCAAGGCCCTCGTCTCGCATGAGGGATGCGTGGTTCACCTCGAGGGCAGCTCGGCTCGGCGCTTGATGTGGTACGGCGAAGATTTGTTGACCGTCAAATTTCCTGCGGGTACTCGGGTGATGTATCCGAACCCGACGATTCCAGGTCTTCGAGACCGCGAGGGCGCCATTCGATACGCCCTTGCACATCCGGAGGGAATGGCCCCCCTGGAGTCGCTGCTGAAGCCTGGAATAAGAGTCACGATTGCAATGGATGATATTTCGCTTCCATTGCCTAAGATGCGGCGGCCGGACATTCGCCAGTCCGTGCTGACGATCTTGCTTGAGAAGTTGGCGGCGAAAGGCGTTGAAGATGTCCACCTCATTATCGCCACTTCCTTTCACCGCCGCTTGGCGCCGTTTGAGATCCAATACGCGGTCGGCTCGAAGATCTTTCGCGCTTATTATCCCGAGCGCCTGTACAACCACGACGGTGAGGCGCCCGGAGGGATGGTTGAGCTCGGCGTCACGGAGCATGGCGAGCGCGTGCGCATCAATCGCCGCGCTGCCGAGTCCGATCTCCTGATTTATGTCAACATCAACTTGGTTCCCATGGATGGCGGATCGAAATCCGTCGGCGTGGGCCTGTGCGACTACCCTACGCTCCAGGCGCACCACACGCCGGGGACGATCCGCAAGTGCGATTCCTACTTCGACCATCGGCGCTCGGAGATGAAACGTTCCTGCGACCGCATTGGCCAGATCGTCAATCAAAAGCTGAAGGTCTTTCATATCGAGACGGTGCTCAACAATCAGATGTTCGACCCACGCATGGCATTTTTTACAAAAAACGAAGACCGCTGGAACGCGTTCGACCGGGGGCTATTCGGCGCGACGAAGTGGACGCTGAGTAAGATGTCGCGGCCGTCCAAGCGCAAACTGCTGTTTGCCGTGCCCGCCGCCTACGAAATGATCGCCGTTCACGCCGGAGCGACGCAGGCCGTCCATGAGAAATCATTGGCCTACTGCTACGCGCAATATTGCTGTCCTCTTGAAGGTCAGTCGGACGTTGTGGTTTACGGCATTCCGTTCGTCTCGCCGTATAACGTGAACTCTATTCTCAATCCGCTCCTGGTTCAGGTCATGGCGTTGGGATATTTCCACAACATGTATCGCGGCATGCCGGTGGTCCGAAAGAATGGCGTGC
>JAJYNF010000117.1 GCA_021786455.1 Acidobacteriota bacterium | reverse complement strand
TTCTCAGTCGGGCAAAAGCAGCCAAAAGGATGGGGATTTCGCGGAAAGAAAGAAGCCCGGGCACGTAGGGGAATCGCAGTCTCCGGCGAGCCATGGCCCGCTCGACCTCGGCCATTTCGGGAAACCGATAGACAATGACGCCGGCAAAAGCCAGATTCGTTTTGGGGTCAAATGCCATGTCGGCCCCGGCGATATGCCGAATTGAATCTAAGCGGTCATGAAGCTCCGCCCGCCCGCGCAATCGTTCTTGCAGCCGCGCTGCCTGGCGAGGCGTCAAATCCCATCGCGTTCGAAGCTTGGGTCTCATAGCTATCGCGTCGCCAACGGGCTATGTTATCGCTTCCTGGTCTGCGGGGGAAATAGGGAACGAGGCCGTCCAGCGCCGGGATTCGATTCTATTTGCAAACGAAGCGCGCATTTTTTTGCTGACCATTTCAAGCAAACGGGGATAAACTTGCGCGCTTGGCGGGTCACCGCGCGAGAGGTGTCGCGAGACATGGCGAAAGATTTATCACCCGGTTGTGACCGGAGAGGGGCCGCGAGACCTTCTGCTCATTTCCTGTTCCGCTAGTTAACGACGCGAAGGTTCCTTCATCGCAGGAGCCGGATTTTCGGGACAATTCTATGAGAACAAGAAGCTACATCCCGGTGAGCACTGAGGCCCTGCTGGGTCATATTTGTCGCCGCATCAGCGCATCGCCTCCGGAAATAGCAGAACCTCTGCAAGTGGGATTTTCACGAATTCGACGCCCCTTGGAGGAATTGGAAGCCTCAAAGCTCATCCGGTGGGACAAAAGCGCCAACACCTGTTCGCTCAACCCCGACTTTGGGACTTTGGTCGGAATTGATATGGGGGCAAGCCACCTTCACTTTGCCTTGACTGACTTTACGGGCAGAATCCTTGCGGACACAAACTGCAAAATTCGGCCGGAAGCCGGCCCCCGGCGACTCATGAGTCAGATCAAGCGGGAAATCCAGCGGCTGACCCGGCAGCCGCGAGGGCGGCGATTGCGCGGTCTGGGAATTGGCGTTCCGAGCCCCATTGACCCACCAACGGGCCTCGCCTTATTAGCAAACAATCTGCCAGGCTGGGTCAACGTGGACCTAAGAAGCGAACTGGAACAGGCATTTCATATTCCCGTCGCCATTGAAAACGACGCGAACATGGCGGCTATCGGCGAGCATTGGCGCGGCGTAGCCCAGAGGGCGGACCATTTCGTTTTTATCGCGCTGGGCACCGGTATTGGCTCCGGGATTTTTGTCAACGGACAGCTTTATCGAGGGAGGACCGGCGCCGCCGGAGAGTTGGGTCGTCTGCACCTCGAGTGGCAAAGATGGCATGAAGATTTTGGCGACAAAGGGTACTTTGAAACTTACGCCTCCGGCCAAGGAATCGCCGCCATGGGGCGAACGTTAATGGGGCGCGCCACCGAACACGGAAACCTGGCGGAAGAACGCGACGCTCTTTTCGTCTTCGACGCCTTTCGGCGCGGAAATCCACCGGCGCGGCAAGCCTTGGAAACCATTTTTACCATCTTGGCGGCCGGAATCGCCAATGTCGTCGCGATTCTCGATCCCGAGCTGGTGGTGCTTGGCGGCGGCGTCACTAAGGGCGCTCCGGAGTTTATGCTTTCCACTATTGAAAACGTAGCCCGGCGCATCCAGCCCAATTTACCGCCGGTGCGCCTGAGCGCTCTGGATGAGAGGGCGCAAACGTTCGGCGCGGTGTTCTCCGCCATGACCGTTGCGTGCCACGCTGCGCTCCGGCAAAAGCATTCCTAACGGGGGCGGGCTCGGGGACTTCTTACAGTTGTTTCCACCGAGGCCAACCCATGCCGGCCCGCGGCGCGGGGTTCTAACAACCCCACGCCCAAACCCGGCTAGACGATTTAATCAATAATCTTAATCTGTTCATACTATTGCCATGTGATGGCAATCACTTCACCCTATGTATCTGCTAGGGTGCGGCTGCGGGAGAAGCGCCATTATGAACCGCAGCCTTCGTTCGGGGCTTCAGGGTCAAAAAGGGCAGATTGTAGCGGTTGCCTCTGTCTCGAGGTTATCTCGGAGGCTGCGGCGTGAGCCCTTGCGCGTCCAATCCGTGTTTTTTGACCTTAAACTTGTAACGTTGAGGGGCGTGTTCAGCGGAAGTTAGGCTCATCAGGATGATCGGCAATCACAAGAAAGGAATCACGGACGGACGGCTGCTGCTCTTCCTCACGCTAGTCCTCGCTGCCAACAGCGCTTATATTGCGGCTTACGGCGACCCTTCTCTTTTCTATGTCGTCAATGCGCTCCTTCACCCCGTGCTGGGAATATTTGCCGCGATTCTTTTTGCCGTTTACCTGCGGCGTCATCCGGAATTGTGGCGGGCGAGCGCGGGAAAGCTGGCGGTTGTCCTATTAGCGGTATCAGCGGGATTTGGCGGATTCCTGATGTATGGGGGCATGACGCGCCCTCACAGTTGGGAACTTTACGTTCACGTCGGCTGCGCCATTGCGGGTCTATTTTTCGCTTTGCTCTGGTTGCGGGGACGAGCCCTTGAGTCTTATGCGTCGGAGAAAACCGCCGCCAAAACGATCCGACGGGCTTGGCGCTGCGCGGCCGTCGCGCTCCCCTCATGCCTGATTTTTTACACGGCTGTCGCGCTGTTTCATCATTATTTCCCCAATCCGGATTACCTCATTCACAATCCGCTGACGGCTCCGACAACTCCCTATCATGAAGGCGGGGGAAGGAATAGCCTTTTGTTCCCAAGTTCGGCCCAGAGCGCGAACGGCAAAACGATCCCGGCGGAGTTCTTCCTCAATGCCAAGAGCTGCGAGCCTTGCCACAAGGACATTTATCGGCAATGGCATAGCTCCATGCATCACTACTCGTCCTTCAACAATCAGTGGTACCGCAAATCCATCGAATATATGCAGGACACGGTCGGCATCAAGCCCTCCATGCTTTGCGCGGGTTGCCACGATCAAGCGGTCGCCTTCACCGACATGATGCAGACGCATCCCATCCGACAAATCGAGTTCACCCCGGAAGCCCAGGCAGGCCTCACCTGCGTTTCTTGCCACGCCATCGCCCGTGTCACCAGCACGATGGGCAACGGCAGCTACGTGCTGAAATATCCGGCTCTCGATCGTCTGGTGGCCAGCAAGTATGCCGTCATTCGCAAGCTCGCTGACTATGCCATCATTCTTGACCCCAAGCCGCATCGCGCCGTCTTTTTCCGGCCGTTTATGCACCGGCGGCGCGAGGTTGCCGAGGTCTGCTCAGTTTGTCACAAGGTCCAGTTGGATGTTCCCGACAATCATTACCGCTTTATTCGTGGCTTTGACGATTACGACCATTGGCAGGCCAGCGGCGTTTCCGGCAACAGCGCCCGATCTTTCTATTATCCGCCCAAACCCCTGACCTGCGTGGATTGCCACATGCCTTTGGTTCCCTCGCACGATTACGGCAACATTAACGGGTACGTCAACTCGCACCGCTTCGTCGCAGCCAATACGGCCGTTCCCACTTCCTACGGCGACGAGAAACAGATCGAGGACGTTGAGAAGTTTTTGAAGGGAGCGGTGACGGTGGATCTTTTCGCTATTGCCGAAGAGCCTAAAGGCGCTGCGGAAACATATGTGATGCCGGGCCTGCTGGGCGTAAGCCCGCAACTCTCCACCCTGGCGGCCGTCGGTGAAGAGTCGTCCCGCGGCCTTGAAGCTCAGGAAGTCAGCACAGCGCCTCCCCTTAAACTGATGGCGCCCCTCAACCGAGGCGCCGCTTACCTGCGCCGGGGTGAAACGGCGCGCGTGGAAGTCGTCGTGCGCACGCGCCGCGTCGGCCATTTTTTCCCCGGCGGCACCATTGATGCGTTCGATTGCTGGTTGGAGCTGAAGGCGGTGGATAATCGGGGGCACATCATTTTCTGGAGTGGCGAAGTGGCCGACCACGGCCGCGGCCCCGTGGACCCCGGCGCCGAGTTTTACCGGTCGGTGGGCGTGGATGCGGGAGACCATCTGATAAACAAACGCAACGCTTGGACCGAGCACGCCGTGGTTTATGTCAATGTCATTCCTCCCGGGGCTGCCGACACCGTCCACTTCCGGCTGAAAATTCCGAAAAATTGCGGCAACCGAATCACCCTAACGGCCAAGCTGAATTACCGAAAGTTCGATTGGTGGTTCACTGAATGGGCTTTTAGGGGCGTGCGCGACCCTTACCAGAAGAACCGCCACACCTCACCTTATTCGGACAATACCCGCTGGATTTTTGACGGCAACCTTTCAAAAGTTTCCGCCAAATACAAGAGACTCCCGAATGTTCCTATCGTGGTGATGTCCAAAGACACGGTGACGATTCCCGTGCTGGCGGCCTCGCGTCAGCCTTTCCAGCAGCGCATCCAGCTTCGCCGCAAGGACCTGTTCCGCTGGAACGATTACGGCATCGGGTTACTGCTCCAAGGCGACCTTAAAGGGGCCGCTCGCGCATTCAAAATCGTCACCCGGATTGACCCCAAGTACGCTAATGGATGGGTGAACGTGGCCCGCGCCCTGGTTCAGGAAGGCAACGTCAGCGCCGCCGTTGCCTATCTTAAAACCGCCATCGGACTCGATCCGAGGCTGGCGAGCGCCTATTACTACATGGGCCAGGTCTATCAAACCCAGGGCAATTATCCGCGCGCTTACGACGAGTATGCCAAAGCCGCGGCCATCCATCCGGAGGATCGCGTAGTGAGCAATGCCATGGGGCGCATCCTGTTCTTCGAACGGAAGTACGCCGCCGCCGTCCGACAGTTTCAACACACGTTGAGCATTGCTCCGCAGAATCTCGGCGCGCACTACAACCTGATGCTCTGCTATCGCGGGCTCGAAGACAGGGCTCTTTCAGACCGTGAGCGCAAGCTGTTCCTACGCTTCAAAGCGGATGAAGCCGCAGAGTCTCTGATCGGCCCTTACGAGATGAACCATCCCAATGCGGACAATATGGCGCAGCCCGTTCATGAACACGTGTCCATCAACGACGAAAATCCCAAGCCCCTCGAGTTCTTTTGGAACTACGGCCAGCGGTGGGGCTGGTTACCCGGAAAGCTAGGAAGGATGCAACAGGAGACCCTGGCCCGGTACGCCAAGGACGGCAGCTATGGCTATCTGGCGGCCATGCGCCGGGCCAAATTGAAATTGCAACCGGATCATAAAGTCATGACGGCCGCGAGCCGACGCAAATCCCCGTTTCCTTATCCGGCCGCTTTAGCCGCGCCAGGCGGCTCTCCCACCCCCAAGACCAAAACAGCGGGGATGGCGTCCGTGACGGCGCCGGCGCTCAGAGGGCGCCTATCGAGTGAAAAGATTAAGGCCCCACGATGAAGCACTCATCTTCCCGCCGAGATTTTTTTAAGGACTTTCTGGCGCTCGGGGCAGCGGCGCAAGGCTTGCGCTCGGCTCGGCTGCTGGCCGCGCCCATTCCGCCCCGCCGCTACGTCAACATCGCGCCGCGAGCCGGCATTCACTTTATCCACAACAACGGCGCTTTCGGGGCCATGTATCTGCCGGAAACCATGGGCTCGGGATGCGCCTTCATTGATTACGACAACGACGGCAACCCGGACATTCTGCTGATAAATAGCACGGATTTCCCCGGCCACGTCCGCCGCCAGACCACGATGAAGCTTTATCACAACAACGGCAACGGGACATTCACGGACGTCACCGCTCGGGCCCGGCTGAACGTCCCCATGTACGGGATGGGGGTGGCGGTCGGAGATTACGACAACGACGGCTGGGATGATATCTACGTCACGGCGCTAGGCGAGGCGCGCCTTTACCACAACCAGCACGACGGCACTTTCCGCGACGTTACCGCGCAAAGCGGGATCAACAATACCGGCTTTGGAACCAGCGCCGCGTGGTTTGACTACGACCGAGATGGCAAGCTGGACCTTTTCGTTTGCAATTATGTTCAGTGGTCTGAGAAAACCGACATCTACTGCTCGCTCGATGGCCGTCACAAATCCTACTGCACCCCGGAGGATTACCAGGGTGAGAGCAACCGCTTATTTCACAACCTGGGCAACGGTCGCTTTCAGGACGTCACCCACCAAGCCGGCATCTACGACCCAACGGGAAAGAATCTCGGCGTCGCCATTATTGACTACAATATGGACGGCTGGCCTGATGTTGCCGTCTCCGACGACACCCAGCCGAACAAACTTTACCGAAACAATCACAACGGAACCTTTACCCAAATTTCCGTGCAGGCCGGTATCGCTTACGACGAAAATGGCGTTGCCCGCGGGGCCATGGGCATTGACGCCTGTGATTTCGACGGCGAAGGTTATCCCAGTCTTGCCATCGGCAATTTCTCCAATGAAATGCTGGGGCTTTATCAAAACCAAAAGCACGGTTTCTTTATTGACATTGCGCCGGAATCCGCTATCGGCCAGGACAGTCGCCTTGCATTGACGTTCGGTCTTTTCTTTTACGATTACGATCTTGACGGCTTGCCCGACCTCTTTGCGGCCAACGGCCACATCGAACCGGACATCTCCCGCATCCAGCCGCAGGTGACTTACGCGGAGTTGCCCTTGCTTTTCCGTAACGAAGGCCACAACCTTTTTCAGCCCGTCGGCCAACAAGTCGGCTTCACGCAAAAACTGGTGGGCCGAGGAGCCGCTTACGCTGACATCAACAACGATGGCTACCTGGATGTCCTGGTTTCGACCAACAACGGCCCCGCCTACCTCTATGAAAACGTCGGCCCGAACGTGGCCAATGCCATTCGCATTCGGACGGTGGGAACACAGTCCAACCGCGACGGCATTGACGCGGTTGTGCGCGTTCACGCGGCCAATGGAGAGCATTGGCAGATGGTCCATTCCGGCTCCAGCTACTGCTCTCAAAGCGAATTGACGCTCACCTTCGGACTCGCCAAGGCTACGCAGGCGGACAGGGTGGAGATTCAATGGCCCAGCGGCCATCAAGATACCTTGAAGTCGCTCACGGGCAACTTTACTTACACCATCCAAGAAGGCGGCAAGATTCTTCACGCTCGCCCCTTCCGCCGGGCCTAAGGTCGTGCGTCTAACGTTTCTTTACAATCGCGCGATGCGGCGCGGGCGGCCCCCCGTGTCGAAGCGCGGGCAAGAGGGCCGTGCCATAAATGCCGCACCAGCAAGTGATTTAGGACGCACGACACGAGGGACGCCGTTCTGCTCTCCTGGCCGTGTGCAGTTGAAAACCTCGGATATTCCGTCCCCGCGGGTGCGCTCCGCATTGCCAAAACGGCTCCAACCGGTGTATCTTTACACGCAACCGTGCGCTCGGCAGCATGGTCGCGACAAGGGCGGAAGGCGATCGTGAGCAGGTTATATGCGAAGGACGGCGGGTAAGAGAACATGAGTCAGGGGGATCGGAGGCCATTTGTTTGCCTTTTAGTGCTCGTGCCCGCCGCTGTCGCGCTCGGGCTGGCAGCGCTTTGGATCGCGCGAACGTATCTTGCCTACCGCGCCTCGCTTCACCCCACCGTCGGCAACGTCGCCATTGCCGTGCGGCTCGATCCCGGCAATGCGAACTATCATCTGGAACTTGGTAGCCTCTATGAATACACCGTCACCGAGGCTCATCCTCGCCGGGCGATCCAACAATTCCGGGAGGCTGTACGGTTGGACCCTTGGAGCCCCCAGGCGTGGCTCGATTTGTCGGCCGCTCTCGAACTGCAAGGGGATGTCGCGGACGCCACAATGGCCCTCGAGCGCGCTGACTACCTTGCGCCGGACATTCCCGTCTATCAATGGCCGATCGGAAATTTTTACCTCTTGCAAGGAAACACCTCGGAGGCCTTCCGCCATTTTCGAACCGTGCTAAGAGGGACCACCAATTACGACGGCATCATCTTCAGCATGGCCTGGAAGGCATCCAATAACCCCGCAGAAATCCTTAACCAGCTCATCCCGCGCAATGTTTCCGCGGAATTTCGCTATTTAGACTTCCTTTCGGGTCAGAAGCGTTTCCATAGCGCCCGCGAAGTTTGGCGTCGAATCCTCAACGCTCGGGAAGACTTTCCAGCCCCAGCCGCTGCGCCCTATATGGATTCGCTGATCTTTTCCCATCACCCCACACAAGCTTACCGCGTCTGGACAGACCTCATTGACCGCGGCCTAGTCAAAGGGCCTTCACCGCATCCTAGAGGAAACCTGATCACCGACAGCCGATTTGAGAGACCTCTTCTCGGCTTCGGGTTTGGATGGCGAGTGGACCCCGTGCCCGGCGTTTACGTGGGCAGAGACACCTCGCAATTTCATTCTCCCAGCCACTCCGCGCTCATCCAGTTTCCCGGCAAACAGAACCTCGATTACCACCAGTTTTACCAGTTTGTCCTGCTCTCCCCGAATCATGCCTATCACTTGGAAGCGTTTCTCAAAACGGACCACATCACCACGGACAGCGGGCCGCGAATGGAAGTTCATGACTTTTACAACCCGCGGCTATTGGACCAATTCTCCAAAAATCTCACGGGAACGAGCGATGGCTGGATTCCGGTCTCGCTCAATTTCCGCACCGGCCCGAAAACCAACCTCGTTGCCGTCGGCGTCGCGCGCCTGCCCAGCCAGAAATTGAATAACAAGATTGCCGGCCGAGTCTGGGTGGACGACGTCACCTTGAACCCCGTGAATCCATAATCACCCTGGTAGATAGCGGCCGAACTCCGCCTCGGAGGGAGTGATGGCGACGGTCGTCACACAGAATGGTGAGCCTGCGCACAGAAAGCCTTCCTCCATAACACTATGGTGGTATTCAGGCGAAGGGTGCCGCATCGGTGCTGGCAGACTCCTGAGCGGCAGGCCGGCGTGTTCTGTGGGTCCTTGAATCGTCTGGAGCGGGTCGAACCACGGGCGGGAGGTGGGGCTGAGTGACGGTAAAGCCAAGCCAATGGGCGGTTCCCATGCTGGCCGTTGTCGCCGCAGGCTTCCACGCGCCGCAGACAGGGGCCAAAAAAGCGCAGCCGGTGCCGACCTCTACGGCGACAGCCCCGCATGTTTTCACCATCACCCCCGAGGAAAAAGCCAGAAAGAATCCAATTGCCTTCACATCTACGGCGGTCAAACGGGGCAAGCAGCTTTTTGAAAGCCAGTGCTCCATGTGTCATGGAGCCAACGGAAACGGCCGCGGCAACTTGGCGGGCGCTATCAAGGTGTCGCCACCCGACTTTACGAAGCCGGGAGTCCTATCCAAGCGGACGGATGGCGAATTGTTCACCATCATCGGGCAAGGAACCAGCGTCATGCCTGGACAACGTCATCGCCTGAGTGATCAGCAACGCTGGGAACTTGTTGATTTCCTCCGCTTTCTAGAAGGGAAAACACCAGAGCCTGCGGCACCCCGGCAAAAGAGACTCCTGAGACATCAAGTCGTGGTTCACCCGTGACGTGACGGGGCTATTCTACTCTCTCGAAAAAGCTGAGAATTTCGCGCCTTTCCAACGCTCTGATTGAGCGGGGTAACGCACCACAGTTTGTTTGTCATCTGGGCCGCAACGATCGCCACATGGAACCGTTTGGGGCGGCGAGCGCGGCTCGCGGTCGCACTAGAGACCCCGGCAGAAACGGATTGGCTGGCGAAGTTGCCATCCATAGATCGCCCCTCAGTCTGGCCGAGAAGCCGAGGTTTCAAGTCCTGGTGTCTGTTTTTACCACGCCAAACTGAGGGCAAGGCGCCAGACCCGCCAATCGTGCTAACAGCTTGGCCGGCATTTGACCG
Source organism: Acidobacteriota bacterium (assembly GCA_021786455.1). Classification (GTDB taxonomy): domain Bacteria; phylum Acidobacteriota; class Terriglobia; order UBA7540; family UBA7540; genus JAKCCV01. The sequence continues at coordinate 512 of JAJYNF010000117.1, read as the reverse complement.
AGGCGGGCGTTGAAATCGCTGACTCTTTCGTTGTAGGTGATCTTTTCTGCGGCAAATTTCTCGCCAAGCTCCCGAAGGCGGCTGTGCAGTTGCCTGAAATCCGAGTTTGCGCCGAGATCCGGATAGTTCGCCGCAGCGGCAAAGAGCGATTCCAGGGTGGTCGTCAACTGAGCGTCCATCCGCATCCGCTCGTCGAGGGTTGACGCGCGAGCCCAGGCATGCCGGGCTTCCCTAACCGCGCGGAGAGGCTGCGCGTCATCCTCCATATAACCCCGGCAAGTCCCCGCCAACTTCGGCAACTCGTCGTACCGCTGCTTGAGCAGCAAGTCGAGATGGGCTGCGGCCTTCTCAAGATTGCGGCGAAGCTCTTTCAGACGAGTCCGGGTTGCGGCAAAGTAAACGCTGGCCGCCGCTCCCGTCAACAGCACGATCGCCCCGATTAAAATCGCCACAAACATACTTAGCTATTTTGATCATGGCCTTGCCAGAGGTCCGACTCAAACCTTCGCGCC
>JAJYNF010000023.1 GCA_021786455.1 Acidobacteriota bacterium | reverse complement strand
TGCCCAGATACATATGAACATATACATGAGCACACCAGATAGTTCTCGCCTCGCCGCGAGTTGCAGCCATCCAAAGGCTTAATTCCCATTTTGCCCCCTGCTGTCAGCGGACTCCGGGCCAGTCGAACGCCTCAAGCGAGAGGAAAGCCCCCTGTGCCGAACGCGAGATCGAAGTGAACTTGATAGCCTTCCCGGGCTGCTAGTGTCGTGCGTCTAACGCTTCTTTACAATAGCGCGATGTGACACGGGCGTCCCGCCCGTGTCAAAGCACGGCCAAGATGGCCGTGCCACAAATGTCGCACCGGCAAGCGATTTCGGACGTACGAGACTAGACGCGGCGTTTACCACCACTCAGGCAGGAATCTTCACGAGGGAGATATTTCCCCCCAGCTCACTTCTTCTTCCAAATCATCCGATCCAAACTGAGCGGGCCCGCCCCGGCGACCGACAGGTAGAGAAACACAAAACAATAAACCGCGGCCAGCTCCCCTCCGCTGACAATCGGCCAGAAGCTCCGCGGAAAATGAACCATGAAGTATGCGACCGCCATTTCACCACTCAGAACGAACGCCACCGGGCGCGTAAAAAGCCCCAGCAAAATTAGCGGACCACCGATACTCTCCAGCACCCCAGCCACGAAGAACAAGCCAAAACCGTGAACGGCGGCGCCGTGGCCGTTGATCCCGCCAAATAAACCGAATAACTTCTGGAAACCATGCTCCATATACGTGAATCCTACGACAATTCGCAGAAGTGATCGCGTCCACGCTTCCATTGAAGACCCTGAATTCGCCACGTATCCTCCTTGATGTTTCGTCAACGTACTCTCACTGTTGCCCGCGGCACGCTGCGAGGCAGATTGCCCAATCACGCCCACCGGTGTTCTTCGTCCATGCTTCAGTGCGGACAACGTCAGCTACCAGTTAACGGAAAAATGGCAAGGAATGCAAGTTCGCCCATGCGGCGAAGGAAGCCGCCCTTAGCTGATGTGGCCCGGATTTTATCCGCGCGCGTTTTCCAAGGTGGTTTAGAATCTCTAAGAGGTCGTCCGATGGCCGTCAAAGATTGCCCAAAGTGCGAGGGAACCGGCTGGATGCCGGTAGAAAGTGGCGGTGTGCGGGGGGTTGCCCGTTGCGATTGCGTGGGCGTGACGCGCACGGAAGCTTTGCTCCAGCAAGCCCAGATTCCTCGCCGCTATCAACACTGCTCGTTTCAGAATTTCCATCTTCGCCTCGAAAATGGCCAGCCGAACCGCAGCTTGAGCGAGGCTCGCCTGGTAGCTCGCCGCTGGGTAGAAGAATATCCCGTGGATTACGGGCTTCTGTTCATTGGGCCTACGGGAGTTGGCAAAACACACCTTGCTGGGGCGGTGATCCGCGACCTCATCATGCTGAAAGGGGTTGAGTGCCGCTTCCAGGATTTTCGGGAACTGCTGAAGGAAATTCGAGACAGCTATAATCCCATCTCGGAAAGCACGGAATTTAGAATTATCCAGCCGTTGGTTGATGTCGAAGTCCTGCTGCTGGATGAGCTGGCTGCATTCAACCCGAGCGAATGGGTAAAAGAGACTCTGAGTTACTTGATTAACTCGCGGTACAACCGAAAAAAGGTGACGCTCATCACCACGACCTTGCCGCTCGGCGAACCCAGCCGACCCTCTGCCCGGACTCCCAGCGGCGAGCCCATGCCGGACATTGACGCGGCATTGATTCATCTGGGGGCAACTCTGTGCTCGAGGCTCTACGAGATGTGCCGCCCGCTTGAAATCAACTGCGACGATTTTCGAAAACAGATTCGGCGCCAACAGATCTTCGCAGACCCCGACAACCCGTAGCTCTCCGAAGGTCGGCGTCGGTCGGGTCGTCGGCGCCCTCTCCGACGTAGAAGGCGTTCTTGTAATTGACCGTGGCCGGAATGCTAAATTCGGCCCAGCCGCCTTGGTCACCGACCGGCCGAATCTCCGTTAGGAGCGGGTTGGCGGCAATCGCTATGACACCTTGCAGGATCCCTCCACCGAACGGCGTGAGGTTGCTGCCAAAGTGACCCTCCCCGCGGAGGGTCAGCCGGCGAAACCGTCCTGGGAGACCAGGTCCTGCCAGATGGCCCTGGCGTTGCAGCCGCGGGCGAGGCAAAGTTCGATCCGTTCACGGCAGAGTTCCGAAGCACCGGCGGTGGGACTGCGAGCCTGCGGTCAGTGTTGGTTGCGGCTATTTGCGGTGATATGCTAGGGTGAAAAGGTTTGACGTCTCTGGAAAATTGCGAGTGTAGGTGTAACGTGATTATTCCTTACGGGAGCCACGCGCCCTTGATTGCCCCGTCGGCGTTTGTCGCCGCGAGCGCCGACGTCATCGGCGAGGTGGAGATTGGCGAAAACGCCAGCATTTGGTTCCAAACCGTGCTGCGCGGAGATATTGAACCGATTCGCGTAGGCGCAAATTCGAACATTCAGGACGGTTCGGTTTTGCATACGCTGGCTGGCTGCGCGACGGAGGTGGGTGACTGGGTCACGGTGGGCCACCGCGCGATCCTCCACGGCTGCGCCATCGAAGATCACTGCCTCATCGGCATGGGGGCGATCGTTCTGAATCGGGCTCGTGTAAGCGCCGGCTCAATTGTGGCGGCCGGCTCGCTCGTTCTGGAAAATACCGTCATTCCTCGGGGAAGCCTTTATCTGGGATCTCCGGCGCGCTTCAAACGACAGTTGACGGCCGCCGACCGTGAATTCATTGACGCTCACGCCCGGCACTATCTCGGCTACAAGGAGATGTACCTTGCCGACCCCAAGGGCCAGGCGCGGGTCAAAACTGAAAAGGGTTGAGAGGGATTTTTTGCCGCCAGCGGTCGAACGGTGACCTCGCGGCAACTTGCGCGCGGGCACGGTGAATCGCCTCGCCCGTGCTGAAATCGGATAACATACCCACCGTGTCCAAACGTATCGAAGCCGTCCAATCCGTCAAAGGCACGCGCGACCTGATGCCTCCTGAAACCAGCGTGTGGCAGCGTGTTGAGGAGGAGGCGCGCAGAGTGCTTCGGGCCTACGCATTCCGCGAAATCCGCACGCCCATTCTCGAATCCACCGCGCTATTTGCTCGCAGCGTCGGCGAGGATACCGACATCGTGAGCAAGGAAATGTACACGTTTCAAGACCGCGACAACGAATCGTTGACGCTCCGCCCGGAAGCCACGGCGTCGGCGGTGAGAGCCTACATCGAGCACCGGCTTTTCAACGAAGGCGGACTGCAAAAGCTCTATTACATGGGCCCCATGTTCCGTCGCGAGCGGCCGCAGAAGGGCCGCTACCGGCAGTTTTACCAGATTGGCGCGGAGGCTCTGGGATCGGATCATCCGGCCATTGACGTGGAAAGCATGGAAATGCTGGTCTTGCTGCTCGAGCAGTTGTCGGTTCAGGAATTCACTCTGCTGTTGAATTCGGTCGGCTGCCCGCGTTGCCGCCCTGAATACTTAAAGGTCCTGCGCCACGCCCTCGAAGACGTTCGAGCGAATCTTTGCCGCGATTGCCAGCGGCGGGCGGTCACGAACCCGCTGCGCGTGCTGGATTGCAAAGTCGAGGCGGATCAGCCAATCATCGAGCAGCTACCGCGCATGGCGGATTACCTTTGCCCGGAGTGTCGGCAGCATTTCGAAGCGGTCAAAGACGGACTCGAATCGCGCCGGATAGATTATCGGCAGGCACCGCGGCTGGTGCGTGGTCTGGATTACTACACGCGCACCACATTTGAAATCACTTGCAGCGCGCTCGGCGCGCAGAACGCTGTTCTTGGCGGCGGACGCTACGACGGGCTCTCGGAAATGCTGGGCGGCCCGCCGGCTCCCGGATTTGGATTCGCCATCGGCGAAGACCGGCTGGCGCTGGTGGTGATGGACTCTATCGCCAAGCAGCTCGAGCTCGGCCCTTTAGCTTACGTTGCGTGGATCGGCGAGGCGGCGCTGGGTTCGGCGGAGAATTTGGCGCGCGCCCTACGTCGCCAAGGAATCTCTGTCGAAATCAGCCATCAGCCGATGAAACTCAAGAAATCACTCGGAACGGCCAGCAAACTCGCCGCCCGCTTTGCCATCATTATCGGCGAAGGCGAACTCGAAAGCGGCCGCTATCAAGTCAAAGACATGACCACCGGGCAGCAGACGGAGATTGAGACGAATCAGATCGAGCGCTACCTGCAACAGAATTCTGCCCGAGCCATATGACCGGCACAGCGCCAGGCCGGGCCCGGTAAGATTGAAAAAGGCGGAGCACAAATTGGAACTGGACCTGTTGGGTGATTGGAAAAGAACCCACTATTGCGGCGAGCTTCGGCCCAGCCACGCCAGGCAGAAGGTCTTTGTGGCCGGATGGGTGGATCGCCGGCGCGACCTTGGCAACCTGATCTTTCTCGATTTACGCGACCATACGGGGATCGTTCAGGTGGTCTTAAACCCCGAGATCAGCCGCGAGGCTCACGACAAAGGCGAGCAAGTCCGTGGAGAATACGTGCTGGGAGTCGAAGGCGAGGTGGTCTCTCGGGCCAAGCATACTGTCAACCCGCAGATTGCCACCGGCGAAGTGGAGGTCCAGGCGCAAAGCATCCTCGTGCTGAACGAGGCGAAAACGCCGCCGTTCCCGCTCGACGACGGCGCTCGCACCAGCGAAGAGGCGCGGCTGCGGTATCGCTATGTGGATTTGCGTCGCGCCCGCATGCAGCGGAATCTGCGGCTGCGACATCAGGCCAGCTTGGCCGTCCGTGAGCACATGAACGAGCACGGGTTCCTCGAAATCGAGACGCCTTTCCTCACTCGCTCCACTCCCGAAGGCGCGCGCGATTACCTGGTACCCAGCCGACTGCGGCACGGCCATTTCTACGCCTTGCCGCAGTCGCCGCAGCTCTTCAAGCAGCTCCTGATGGTTGGCGGCTTCGACCGTTATTTCCAGATCGTTCGCTGCTTCCGCGATGAAGATTTGCGCGCCGATCGCCAGCCGGAGTTTACGCAAATTGACGTTGAGATGGCGTTCCCGCAACGGGATGAGCTTTTCGACATCATCGAGCGGCTGATGGAAAAACTTTTTGCGCTGCTGGATGTCAAGGTCGAGCGGCCGTTCCCACGCCTCCCTTATGATGAAGCTATGGAACGCTACGGTTCCGATAAACCGCACATCGGGTTTGGCCTCGATTGGAAACGAATCGCCTTGCCCGAGGCAATGAGCGGAAAATTGAACACCGCGCCTTCCGCCAAAATGCTGCGCCTGGCGGAGCAAGGTCATTTTTCGCGCAGCCAGCTTGATAAGGTTCAGGACCTGGCGAAAGCTTCCGGCGCCGACTGGTTCTCCTACATCAAGACGGCGGACAAGGGACTTCAGTCGCCTCTGGTGAAAGCCGTGGGCGAACCGGCGGTGGAGACGCTCGCCCGCGAGGCCGGAATGACATCGGGCGACATCCTCCTTCTAATCGGAACTAAAGCCGATGGAGCGTCCGTCATGAAGGCCCGGCATCTGGATGAAGCCTCGGGCGCGATTCGTCTGGAGCTCGCCGAGCGGCTCGGCCTCATCAAGTCCGGCGGCTGGAACTTTGTTTGGGTGGTGGATTTCCCGATGTTCGAGCACAACGAGAAGGAGAAGCGCTTCGTCGCCATGCATCATCCTTTTACCTCGCCGCGTGAAGAAGATTTACCTAAACTGGAGACTGATCCGGCTGCCGCCAAAGCGCGGGCATACGATCTTGTTCTGAACGGCCAGGAAATCGGCGGCGGCTCGATTCGTATGCATCGCCGCGACGTTCAGGCGGGGGTATTCAGGGTCCTTGGATTGACGGAGGAGAAGGCTCGGGAACGCTTCGGATTCCTGTTGGAGGCGCTTGAATCGGGGGCGCCGCCCCACGGCGGTATCGCGCTCGGCTGGGACCGTATTATCGCGTTGATGGCCGGCGAATCGAACATCCGCGAGGTCATCGCATTTCCCAAAACCGCCAGCGCCGTGGACTTGATGTGCGACGCGCCGGCTCCGGTGGACCCTGAGCAGCTTGACGAATTGGGAATCAAAATTGCGGACCCTTGAGCCCTGGCCTTCGAGGCAGCCAGGAGGGAATCAGGGCTCCAGTTCCAAGAACAAAAGAGCAGCCGGCAGGAGACCCGCGTGAGCGTCATTCGTATTCTTCCCGAACCCGTGGCCAACCAAATTGCCGCCGGTGAAGTCGTGGATCGCCCGGGTTCGGTGGCGAAGGAGCTTCTGGAAAATTCGCTCGATGCCGGCGCGCTTGATGTGGACATTGACGTCGAGGGCGGTGGCAAACGCCTGATCCGCGTGGTGGATGACGGCTGCGGCATGACCCACGACGACGCTCTGCTCGCTTTTGAGCGCCATGCAACCAGCAAGATTCGGAACGCTGATGACCTGATGGGGGTTCGAACCCTCGGTTTTCGCGGCGAAGCGTTACCCTCCATCGCCGCCGTGTCGCGGTTCATATTGGAAACCCGCCATGCTTCGGAAAACTCCGGAACGCGCCTCGAAATTTCCGGTGGGCGACTGCGCGACGTAAAAGAGACTGCTTACGCGGCTGGCACTTCCGTAGAGGTGCGCGATTTGTTTTTCAATACCCCGGCCAGGCGCAAATTTCTCAAGTCGGAAACCACGGAACTCGGCCACATTGCCTCGTTGGTCACGCATTACGCCCTGGCCCATCCGGAGAAAACATTCCGCCTGGCATCCCTCACCTATGAAATCCTCAACGTTTCCCCTGCCGCCAACCATCGGGAACGGCTCTACCAGGTGATGGGAGGGCAGACGCTCGATCAACTCATCGAGTTCGGACCCGTGGATCGCCGCATGACGCAGCTTGCCGACGCGACCACGCACGAAGAACCAGAGCCGGGGGTGGCCACAGAAGCGCTCGCCGCGCGTATCTATGGCTTTGTCTCCCGGCCCGAGGTGCAAAGGCTCAATCGGAATCAGATTTACTTTTTCGTCAATCGCCGCCTGGCACGCGACCGACTGGTGCTGCATGCGCTCGGCGAAGCTTACCGGAACATCTTGCCCTCGGGAATGTTCCCGGTGGCGCTGATTTTTCTGGAGCTGCCTCCGTCCGAAGTGGATGTGAACGTCCATCCCGCCAAGACGGAGGTGCGATTTCGCCATTCTTCGTTCGTGCACGACTTGGTGCGCGATTCCATTCGGCAAGGCTTGCTGGCGGCGCGGCCGGTTCCGGCTTTTCCGATGCCGCGGGAGCGCGCGTGCGGCGCGATGGAGCGGGCGGAGGACATGGAAACTCGGCAGGAGTTGGCAGAGGACGCGCCGACCCCCACGAAGAGCATCTACAAGTCACGGGCCCGTCCGCCAAATACTGCGGAGGATTCCTTCCGTCTTATCCCTCCTGCTCCCGAACCCAGCACCGCGCCGCTGCCGCCCCCGTCGCCGCCGGCAAGCGAGTCGCCTTCGGGGCTCATGATTTCACCTTCGGCTTCGCCACCTTCATCTCCGCCGGGAGAATTTCCGTCCAACCTTCAGCCTCTCGGTCAGATTGAAGAAAGCTTTATCGTGGCGGCCAATGCCGACGGCCTGTGGATAATTGACCAGCACGTCGCCCACGAGCGCATTCTCTTTGAACGGCATCTTCAGCAGCGATCAGGCGCGCGGGTGGAGGGTCAGCGACTGCTGTTGCCGATCGTGACCGAGCTGCGGCCGGAGCAACAGGTGGTATTTCAGGAGATTGGCCAGGAACTCACGGCCAACGGCTTTGAGGCGGAGCCCTTTGGGCAGCGAACCATTGCCATCAAGACCGCGCCTGCCGACGTTCGCGCCGAGGATGCGGGAAAACTGCTCTTGGAAATTTTGGACGGCGTGGGCGCGGATACGCGCCGCCTGTCGCTCGCCGAGTTGCGAGGAAAGATTGCCGCATCCGTCGCCTGCCACGCGGCGATCAAGGTTCACACACCGCTCGACGAAAACAAGATGCGGTGGCTGCTCGAGGCCTTGAGCCGCGCCGCGTGCCCCATGACGTGCCCACACGGCCGGCCGGTGGTTCTAAAATACTCGCTGAAGGAAATCCAGAAGGCTTTCAAGCGGATATAATTTCCAATCGCTCGCCGAACGCCGTGGAAAGTTGAGCTGAAAAAGTGGTGCCTGGGTTTCTCGTCATCGCCATTGACGGACCTGCCGGGGCAGGCAAAAGCACGGTGGCGCAAGGCCTGGCCCGCCGGCTGGGCCTCAGCTATGTGGACAGTGGGGCCAGCTACCGAGCTGCCGCGATTTTGGCGTTAGAAAATGGCATTAAGCCGGACGATGAATCAGCCGTGGCTCAGGCGCTCAATCGAGCGGAGATCCAATTCTCAGGCGACGGCGAGCACCCCCGCGTCTGGCTGAATGGCCGGGAGGTCACGGCCGAAATTCGGTCTCCCGAGGTCACTCTTGCGGCATCGCGCGTGGCTCGCCTGCCGGCGGTGCGGGAGAAGTTGATCGCGCTCCAGCGGTCGCTTGCAGCCTCGCGCGGCGTGGTGATGGAAGGGCGGGACATCGGCACCGTCGTCTTTCCCAACGCCTCGCTGAAGATTTTTCTGGACGCCGATCCGCGCGAGCGAGCGCGCCGGCGTCTCGCGCAGAACCGACAGGAGGACGCCGCGGCCACCCTCGAGCAAACGGCCAATGAGATCCAGTGGCGCGATCAGCTTGATGCGCAACGGAAAATTTCGCCGCTCGTGACCGCGCCCGACGCTTATCGGATTGATTCCACGGGATTGACCGCCGAACAGGTCGTCGAGCGGATTCTGGCGCTGGCGCGAGAGAAGAAATTAGTCAACGATGAGGTCCCATGAAACTCCACCACGTGATTGAAGCCCAGCAATTCGATCTCGCCACACTGAGCCGTCTTTTTGAAGTGACGCAGAGGATGGAGCAGGTGGTGGCCCAAGGCGGCGTCGGAGATTTTCAGAACCGCGTCATGGCGGCGCTGTTTTACGAGCCTTCCACTCGCACTCGCTTTTCCTTCGAGGCGGCCATGCAGCGGCTGGGCGGGCGTGTCATCTCGACGGAAAACGCCTCCGAGTTTTCCTCCGTCGCCAAAGGCGAAACCTTGGAAGATACCATCCGTATTATGAACGGCTATGCGGACGTCATTGTGCTTCGCCATCACGAGATGGGAGCGGCCCGGCGCGCCGCCGCCGTCTCTCGCGTCCCCATTATCAACGCCGGCGACGGCCCCGGCCAGCACCCCACCCAGGCCCTCCTAGATCTTTACACGATCCGGAAGGAAATTGGCGCCATAGATGGATTGAAAATCGCCATGGTCGGCGACTTGGCGCAAGGCCGCACGGTTCGCTCGCTAGCCTATTTGCTGAGCCGCTATCAGGGCGTGAAAATGTATTTCGTCGCGCCACCCCTGCTCAGAATGAAGGACGATATTCTGAATCACCTGCGCGAGCGCGGGGTCGAGTTCGTCGAAGAACCAACCATGGAAGCAGTTTTGCCGGAAGCGGACGTCGTCTATCAGACGCGGATCCAGCGCGAACGCTTTGGCGATCGTCTTGCCGACTATGAAAAGTGTCGGGGAATTTATGTTCTCACCCAGGAGTCGCTTCGCCGGATGCGTTCTGGAGCTATAATCATGCATCCGCTCCCGCGCCTGGACGAAATCTCCATGGAAGTGGACGCTGATCCACGTGCTGCTTATTTTCGCCAAGCGCAAAACGGCCTCTACGTGCGTATGGCCCTCCTCACCCTTCTCCTCGACGGAACGACTCACCCCCGTCAGTACTAGTACCTGCGTACTCTAGAGTCCACCGCCGCTCTTCACTAAGCTACGTTAGAAAGCGCGAGCGCGCTTCGAGCACACCATGGATAATCGAAGCAAAGCTAGGACTCCGATCGGCCACCGGCTTCGCCAGTTGCGGAAGACCAAAAATCTCTCGCAGGGAGACATTGAAAGCAAGACGGGCCTGCTGCGGTGCTACATCTCAAGAGTCGAAAACGGCCATACCGTTCCTTCCCTTGAGACGCTCCAACGGTTTGCCCACGGTTTGGGCGTTTCGCTTTACGAAATCTTTTATCGTGAGAACGAAGCCCGCGCCAAGCGCGGATCACCCAAGCATCCGGCCCGCGAGCGCGGACCCCGGGCAGATGTTGAGGCTTTTTTGAGGAGATTTCAAGAACTGTCGCCACGCCTTTCGCCGCAGGACCAAGAGGCTTTGCTAACCTTGGCAAAGAAACTCGCTGGGCGAAAGACCGAGGCTCGCTAGCCCCCATTCAGGCGGTGGGGCCGCTGGAATTCTGGCACCCAGGGTAGCTCGCAAAAATCACCTGTCCTGTCCAACC